>CAZGNU010000012.1:0-31746 GCA_964527325.1 uncultured Candidatus Peribacteria bacterium
ATATATTAAAAATTCAATATCAAATTAAAGGTAATATTAGAGATATAATTGCAAATTTTAAGGTATTATTCTTATGTTGCTCCTTATATGTAACTAAAAATAATAGATACATTTGAACTAGAAAAATCGGTAATCAGACTCAAATACTAGAGAATAATACATTGTTGTATCCATTATTACTAAACTCTAAATCGAATCAAAGAGGTAGTAAAACAAGTAGTAGAAAAAGAATAAACAGAATCCAAAGGATTACTATAGTTTTAAATAGCATAGTTTGTTAAAATAATCTAAAGTAAAAATCAATTTCGAAGAATTTCATAAAAAGAGATATAGAAGCTATAATCCCTATCAAGAATAAAATATTAGGAACAAGTCATAGCTTATTCCTATATTTAACTTTTTTAGTTTGTTTTTTAGGCATGTTAAATGAAAGATTAAATAATTAATTATATTATACTAAGTGGAATCTTATAAAACAAATAATAATTTATTTAGCATCTTCAATAATAAAGACTTCAATAATTTCATTATTTTGATCTTTTCTTATTAATGCATCGTGTCAGTTTCTTTTTAAAGCACTTGATATAATATTGTCAGCTGTCATTGTCTTCATTGGATAAAAATTAGATTTAAGAATTAACTTTTGCTTAATAGGATCTTTTATTTCATTTTTAACTAATTCAATTATTGCATCATCTTCTCTTTCAAATTCTATAATACTTAATTTTTCAAATTCTTCAGAAGTTAAGAGTGTATCAAATTTATTATCTTTGTAGTACTCATTACTGTAAGTAGTACTTCTTATAATATCTTGTTTATCGGATTCATCTTCTACAATAAAAGGATTATTAAAGGCTATATTTATTCTTGAAAGCTCTTTTCATCATAATTTAATATCCTTATCATGATTTTTATATCTGTTTATATATCATAGTCATGCATACCAGGTTCAACCACGAATTATATCTGAATTTAGGTTATTCTTGTTTGAATATCTAAACAAAGTTACAGTACCAGACTTAATACTTTTTAAAGAGTCTAGTACTTTATTTTTTGAGTGTTTAGGTTTAGTAATGTTTTTTAAATTATCCATTTTATTTTACAAAATTATAAACTAAATCAGATTTACTTTCAATATCTTCAGAGTTAATGTTTTTAGGTATAAGTAATTCAAGATGATCATCATGTTCATGATTTTCATATTTTTCTTCATCCTTATATAAACAAACATTATATTCATATAATCAATCTTCATTAGGTTTATTCATAAAACCTCATCTTATATTGATAATTTTATTCTTTGTAACAAGTGTTTCATTTATATATGAAGCATTTTTTATGTCTTTTAATTTTTCTTTTAGTTTCTTTTTAAATTGAACCTTATTTACTTCATCAGCCCATTTATAATAAGAAGTCTCATTATTGATTATTCTGTTTTGTATAAACTTTGAATTAGGTAAGAAAGATGTTTTATCTTTATAAATCTTGAGAAAAAGTTTAGCCATATTTTCAGAGGCTAGTCTAGTAAAAGCTGTATCATCTAAGCTTTTATATCTATCCCTTAGAGAGATAGTTCATTTTTTATATTTATCTAGTGTCATATTTTGTTATTATTAAATAAAAGAAACTATATAATCATATTTTTCATTAATCAATTTTTCACTATATTTTTCTTCTTCAGGTAATATTACTAAACCTCAACCATTATAGTCTTCTCATTTTTCAAATTGTTCCTCATTTTCATATACACTGATGTAATATGAATATCATTCTATAGGAATTCAATCTTTGATTTCGTAATCTACTAATCAATTACAGGTAATATCTAGAATATATTTTGAAGTAAAAAGTGTTTCCTCTATATAATGTTCTTCAAAGTTACTAGTAAAAACATTTTTTAATTGTTTTTTTATAAGTCCTTCAAAGTGATTTTCTTTTACTGCATCTTCCCAAATATTCAATATTTTAGTATTACTCTTTATTCTTTGCTTAAATATTCTAGGATTTGTTACATTTATTTTATTTCATCTAAAAGTTCCCTTACCTGCTAGTATATTTTTATCTCTTGTAATGAGTTTTTTTGCATTAGCAATTCTCTTATTACAATTTTTTACAAAATCCTCATCATTTAAATGAGAGAATCTTTCCCTTACAGTTTTTTTCTTTCTTGGGTTTTTAATATTGTCCATTGTTTGTTATTAAGAATATTGGTTATTAAATTCAGTATTTGAGTTAGTTACTTCAAAATATTTTCTTGAATAAAACTCTGATTTTTTTCAAGTATTATAACTTGAAACAGGTCTATGATACCCCATAACTCTTGTGTAGACCTCACATCTTGTTCTTTTTGATTCAAGTTCTTTCATTACCTTTGATTTTTCTTTACTTGAAACAGATACTTTTTTGTAATTATCTAATGTCATAATAAAAATTTTAAAATATAAAATACAAAAAGACTACTAAGAAACAGTAGTCTTTATAAATTGAATTAAATAGTTTTTATTCTCTTTTTTTATATAGTTCTTTCATTACTTTATTTTGATTTAATGAATCTAATTCTTTTTCAATTAAATATATTTCTTCTTTTGAAAACTCTGTAAATTCTCTACATAATTTATTATCACATGAGGGAGATTAATATTACATAAATGTGTTATATAATTTAATAAGACTTTCATCTAGATTTCCTCATACAGAACTTTTGTTAATTAACCTTCATTGTCTGTTTACTATTTCAAATACATCTTCATCTTTGTTAGCAATAACAGTAAGTACTCTATTTTCTTCTTTCATATTCTTATTTCACAAAAATCAAATAGAAAGAATTCTATTACTTTCAGAATTAAAGTTTTTTGCTGTTAATGATTCATCATTTCCTAAATCCCACTGTAGGAAGCTTATTTTTACAGTATTTTTTAAATCATCATTAATTCTATTTTTAACAACCTCTAGTTTTTTATATTGTTGTAATCCACCTCTTCATTTTATTAGTTGTTTTTCTGGTTCATTACAAGATCAGTAGAAATCATCAGCTGTAAGAAGTTTTAAATCTTTATATTTTTCCTTTAGATGTTTTTTAGCATCTAATACTCTTTCTTTATCAAGTTCAATACCTATATAGTTTCTCCAACCTTTTCATTCATTACCTAAGTTTATAACTGCCTCAGCACCTATAAAGCTTCATGCAAATTGTTCTACAACAGTTTCTCATGAATTAGATGTTTGTAAAATTATTTCTTCTAAAGTATTAAGAGGTTTTTGAGATTCATGTCTTTTTTCATTTTTTGATAGGTTTTCTCAAACAAAAACTTCAGGAAGAATTGTTTTAGTTCACATTTTATATGAATTCTCTCATTGTAGAAATTCAATATATTCATTGAAAGCATTATAAAAGTTTGATTCTTCAATAATTAATTCATCATACTGACTTTGTTGTTCAACTGTCATTATTTCATTTTTTTTATAGTGATATAATCACTGTAACTTTTCTAGTATTTTGTTATATTTTTTAAATTGAGGAAGATTATTTGAATTTACATGTTTTAAGAAACCTTCTCTTAACAAATTATTCTCAATTAAGCTTGGATTAATAATATAATTTGCAGTATTTCATTTTACTTGATCATGAGTTTTATCTAAATCAACTATTATTCATTTATTAATAGCCTCTTCAAAATCATTTTCATATAAATCTCATAAAAACCTAGTATTATCATTATTTCAAATTCAATATATTAATTTCCCTTCATTAATTGCATCTTCAATATCTTTTTTAGATACATTTTTATCTATAAAAGGTAATGACTCTATTATTTTTTTATTTTCTTTCTCAATATTAAGTACTTCACTGTATATTTTTTTAAAATCTACCATATATTCTTTTTTCATATATTTCATATTTCCTTCCTTTATCATTTTAGAAAGTTTTTCATCCCAGATTTTTAGTTTTCTAGACTCTCATTTTGTAAAAAAGTAAGCTGAGGAGATAAATTTCTTTTTTCTTCAGATATTTGAGTTACCTCAAGTTATATTTACTTCAGCAAAATAATTTAATCCTGATTGTTCAGCCATATCTTCTATTTTTCTTAGATATTTTCTATTATTAGCATTTTTTTCAGGTAAAAATTCTACTAAAAATCCTCAATTTTTTAAAACTTTATGTTTTTGTTTGAAATCAGAAGTTTCATATTTAAAACAATCATATGTTGAAGCAAAATTTCTACTTCAACCTTTATGAGATTTTTCATCTAACCAGGCATGATCAGATATTAGTAAATCTACAGAGTTATTATTAAACTTATCATCTAACTTTCTTGCATCTCAGTTTATAAGTCAGATAGTTCAATTATCCCCTTTAAGGATATATAGTCACTTCCCTACTCTTTCAAAAAGTTTTCATACATTATCATTTAATCTACCTCTTACAGTAGATTCAGGTATTCAGCTGAAATTTTCAGCTATTTCCTTTATATGCAGTGGTTTATCTGCTGTAGATAAGGTTTTAGCAATCTTATCTTTCATTTTTATTTTAGAATTCATATTATATTTTTAAAAATTAAATGTTATAAACTTGTACTTAATTGTGTATATGCTTTTCCTAAATGTTTATATTTTTCTTTTATAATAGTTTTAGACTCTTCAATACTTTTACAGTAAATATTGTCTTCAAATAGTATATTTCAGGTTTCGTTTTCAATTAATCATTTTAATTTCCATCACCAAATTTCATTTTTATCAATTTTAAAGTGATATTTATTAACATAAGGAGTATCTAATGCTCAATGTTCGTAAAACTGTCATCATAAATTAAGTTCAAACCCTTTTATTATATATTCTTTTGAAGTTTTATTTTGTTCAGTCAATATTTTAATATTGTTAGTATTAATACTAAAACCTAAAGGGAAAGGTCATCATTGATGTCTATTATTTCATCTACTTCACTCAATTTCTTCTTTTTTTATAACATTAGCTTTAAATTTTTTACTAATAGCTTTAATTAATTTATCTTCATCTTTATAATCGATTAAATTAGAATAATCATTGTAACCATCATCATATCAAACAATTACTTTTTTATAAAACTTACCAGTTATAAAATCTAATTCTTTTTTTATATTTCATACAGTTATAACATTATTTTTTTTAATATCTTTTAAAACATCTAATGTTTTAGATGTTTTATTATTTTCATTTTTAATATTATTATTTATTTTTATATCTCACATATTTATTAAGTTAAATTATAAATTAATCCTCACTATCTCTAAAATAGTAGTCGTATATATAAGTATCCAATCTCTCTATTACTTCATCTATAGTATTAAATCTTTCATCTTCAATTTTAGCAAGATTAGCATTTTGTCTATCTTCTAATTTATATTGATTATCAAACTTAAGTAACCTAAAATCACAATCATTAATAATATTTACTTTTTGGTAATCTTTAAGAGTACTAATATCTGTTTTTTTATCCCATGTATAAGTTTCTCTAGCTATAATATCATGATAATCTTCACTTAATTCTAAATGTTCTCATATTGATTTATATTTATGATTAAACCATCATTTTGAAGAATCATATTTAACAAACTCTCATAATGGTTTTGAATTATCTATATAATCAACAAAAAATATAGGTTCTTTATTACTATTTTCTATTAAAATATGAAGTTCTCTAGTCATTCAACCATCTACTCAATTTTCCCAAACTCCATACATTTGTATTTCAACTGATTCAGATAAAGTTTCGTTATAATCTTCATAATCTGAATCAACACTATGTATATATTTTTCAAAAAGCTTATTTATATTATCATATGCTTCAGTTGTTATATATTCTCAAACATTTATATTACTCAATACATTTTTAATATTATCTTTAGTATTAGGGATGTATGAATTAACATTTTTATTTAATCTCAATATTTGTTTATATTGATCAAAGTATTTATCTGTATATCATAAACATTCGAATTGTTTTTCATTTTTATTATAGAAAATATCAAGATAATCATCTGATCAATCATTTATATATCCTATAGGAATAATTGATCATTTATCTTGTTTTTCTTCATCTGTATGAAATACATTAGAAGTTTTATAAAATTTAGCTACTACTTCATCCTTATGTTCTCCAGGTTCTTTTACACTAGTATGTCCTAATAGAGCTTTTTCTACTACTGGTACTACAACCGATCTATTAATTATATATTTGTCCTTTAAAGGATTAAGTCATAATCTTTCCATTTCTATTTGTTTGTGATTATCCGTAACAATAGTTTTTAAGTCAGGAGATTTAACTTTTTTAATTGAATCTAATACTTTTGAATTATTTTTATTAGATTTTTTTAAGTTTCTTTTTAATTTATCCATAAAAAAAGGTTACAAACTAAACTTGTAACCTTACTACTAAGAAACAGAGAGAATATTAAAATGAATTATTTCTTTTTAACTTCATATCAATCAAATATTTCTCTTAGTTCATCATATTGACTATCACACTCTAAACTATATTTCTCTCATATATTTGATATAAGTAAGTTTTTTTCATATTTTAGCTTTATATCATCCTCAATTGCAGTTCTTACTTTTAGGATAGCTTTTTCTGTAATTTCTACGAAGTTATTTTTAATATCATCAGGATCAAAAGTAATAGCTCATTCATTTGATATTTCACAGAGTATAATTTCTTTGTGTATAGGATCTAGCATATAGTTAATATTGTGTCACTTATATTCAGTCTTAAAACTATTATCTCTGAATAACTGCTCTGTTTCCTCTAAATCCTCTTCTTTTTGTGTTAATTGATAGTTTTTATTAAGGTGTGAATCATAATAACCAACAAATTTATAATTTCATAAATCATTTACTAAATTTTTATCTATTTCCTCAATGAATACATTTTTTAAAACAAAGAAATCTTTATTAATTTGTTCTGTAACATCTTCATCTCTTAATAATAAAGAAATATCATTAACTTGATGTGTTTTTCTAACCTTTGTAACATCATTTATATCTACATCATACTGAAATAAATGATCAAGATCATCTTTATCTTGAGCAGTCTCTATTCATCAATTATTTGTATGAATAACATAACTAGAATCAAGATTTGTATAATCTTTTCACTCTAATATTTTAACTTCATCAAACCTAATATGATTATAGTTTCCTTCAGGTCTACTAGACAATAAATAAAAATCTCATTGTCAGTTTAAACCTATTCATTCTATTATTGTATTTATAGGTTTTTCAAAGTTACTATCCTTTCAAGGTTCAGCATAAAATTTAAGTCATTTTTCATAAATTTGTCAGAATGTGTGGAAAAAACTGTAATAATATTTTTTATCTATTCAATTTAATTTCAAAATATCTGAAGAAAAAACTTCAACATTATAATCTCATAATTCAACGAGAAATCTTCACTCTCATTGATTTTCTGGTAAAAGATTAAGTACTTTTCAAGTATATTTATCTCATCAATCTCTAAATAGTATTTTATCCCCTTTTACTGGAAAAACTCATAAGTTTTGTTTTATATGAGCTTCCATATATGCATTATCATAATTAGAAGTAAGTTTAACTTTATCTATATGATCATTGTAATCTTTTTTAGTTAGAGAGAGTTTATTATCACAACTAAATCATTCGAGATAAATTTTTTCTGAATCATGAGATTTAATAAACATATCTTTACCTGATTTTAATCTCACAATATTTCATCTATCGTAAGAATTTATAAGCTTTTCAAAGCTAGGTTTATCTTTAATAGTAACTAAACTATCCATTACCTTAGAGATAGTTTTTTTCTTTATTGGTTTTTGAATTTTATCCATTGTATTAAAATTAATTATTAATATATCATTCCTGTTCTAATAGTTCTTCTCAATCTATTTCTTCTATTTCATCAACATCAGGAAAGTAAACTTGGGCTGAATCTTTATCTAATCTCCTTATTTCTCATTGCCTTCAGTGGTATCAGATTTCTTCACCAGGATTAAAATAAGATTTTAAATCTCATTCTTCTGAATCAGTTTCTTCATCTCAATCTTCCATTCACCATTTTTCAGCAAAATTACATAATTGAACCTCTTGCATATCTTCTATGTCATCAATTCACATATCTTTAAGTTCTAGATATATATCTTCAACTTGAGGATGAGAATTTAGAAAATCTATAATATCTTTTTTTGTATATCAATTAATAAGCTCTTGTTCTCAGTCTATTTCTTTTAAGTAATCTATAACTTTATCATTACTTTTAAATTCATGAACATCTCCTTGAGGATCATTTACTAAATATTGATCTAAATCCCACCTTACATAGTATTTCTTTCATAAGAATTTAAATCATTCATAATCTGAGTGAACTATTTCTAGTAAGTCAGATACTTCATTTGGTTTATTAACAATAGCACCCTCCCAAAGATTTACCCCTCTTTTTTCTCAATAAAATAATATTTCTTTAATATCATTTTTTTCTTGAGAATTTAAATCTTCAACATAAGACATATCATCTTCATTTCCTTTTCTAAAATATTTTAAGATTATTTCATTATTCTTAGTATCGTAATCATAGAAATATTCATTTTCTCATATTCTTTGACTTATTCCATTAGATGACCAATAAGTTCAGTTATAATAGTTTTGCTTCTCTGTATCTGGATCAAGCATCTCTTCCTCATTAAGATTATCTTTATATGCCATAACTCTTTCATGAGTTTCATGAAAAGAATTATCCATTTGATATCTAGTACTATCTTCGATATCAACAATTTTAGCATTATTAAATCTCTCATAAAGACAAGATTCATGAGTTTTGATACCCTTTAAGACTCCTAAAGTTTTACTAATCCTTTTAGGCTTTTTAATTTTTTTATTGTTGATTTTATCCATATATAGGAATTAAAAAATAAATGTAAGTCTACTACTAAGAAACATGAAAAAAAAGAAATAGAATTTAATCTATTTCTTATACAGTTCTATAAAGTAACTTTTGTTTTATTTGATACTCTTCATCTTTAGTAAAATATATAGGGTATCTAAACTTATCATACTTTTTACTATATCAATGTTCTACTATAAATTCATTATTATCATGGTCTTGATGTATCTTATAATCATAGTCTCAAATAATCACTGATGTTTTCATTCAATTCCACCATTCTCAAATATAATATTGATTTTTATCCTCTTCTAATTGTTCGATCTCTTTATCTGATAATTTATATTTATCACTTTCTTCTTTATAATCATCAATAAAAGAATTATCACCACTATAAAGCTGTGAATAAACTACCTCAACTATTTTATATTTATTAATTTTTTCCTCTAAAAAAGGATTATTTATAAATATATTATAGTTATCTGTTTTGAACAACATTCAATAGGTAAATTTTTCAACTTTTTTAACTTTATTAAAACCTTTTATTTTTTCTCACAAATAATCTTGTAAATTATACATATCAAGTTCTCAGTCAAACTTTAAAGGTTCTTGCATTGAACAACCTGGTCAGTATCACTTATTATTCATTCTATAGATCTTTACTTTAAATTTATGCAAATGATCTAATATTTTCTCAATTTTATTAAAGTCTCTTTTAGGACTTAATTTTTCCATTCTCCATATTTCTTTTTGTTCTTCGTGACTCTTTCTCCTAATTTCATTTAAAACATTTTGTGTTTTACTTATTTTATTAATTCCTTTCTTTTTATTTGTTCTTATATTATCCATTTTTACTGATTAAATTATAAATTAGTCTTTTTCTATATATATGAAACTATTCCAGTTATTTCAAACATAGTAATGTCAGTTTCCACATCAAATATATTCTTCAGAAAGAAATAATCTCATAGGTCAGTTATCTTCTCATCATTCTACATCAAGAGAATATTCATATCATCAATTATATGGTTTAACCCTTCAAGAATGGTAGACTTCTTTATTATCTAGTGCTTCTTTCAATCTTTCAACTTCATAATCTCAAAAAATAGTTCTTAATCTTTTTTCTCAAATTACTTTTCAATCAAGTGCACATCCTGAAGTTACTCTATAATCGTAAGGTCATTTATAATCCCTTCAGTAACTATACTTGCCTCATTTAACTTTATCCTTTTCCCATTCTTCATATGTTTTTGGTATAGATTTACAAGAGTCATAAAATCTATTTCCTACAAGATTTGGATGAAACTCTAAGTCTCTAAATTTACAAAGAGTTCTCCATGTTTGTTGTTTTCTAAATTCTTCAGGATTATCATACTTATCCGTATTATTTTTCATTACAGCATTCATAGATAGTTCTGAATAGTCTCTAGAATCTAAAACAGATCATCTTCTGTAAGAACCTTTACGGAATTGACATACTCTTCAACATGTAGATACAAATAATCTTTTAGAAATATCCATTTTTTCTCAATAACTATTTGTATAACTAAATTCAAATGCATCGATTTTATTTTTATTATTTTTAATAAAATCATTTAATTCTTCCCACTTTACTGGGATTCTTTCCTTTCTTTTTCTTCTAGTTAAAGTATTCATTACTTTTGATACACTTTTTGTATTATTAGTAACTGTTCTTTCTAGGGTGCTAACATTCATAAAGTTAATTTTAAAATATAAAATACAAAAAGACTACTAAGAAACAGTAATCTTTATAAATTGAATAGTTCATTGAGGGTTGTTTTTTCTGATTTTTTGTTATGATGTAATATAATAATAATCTTAAGTACAACTAAATGCCTAAAACCATATTAACACATAAAGATATTGCAAATATATTACTTGATATAGATAATATATTATCTAGAAATTCAATTGATGATATAAATAATTTTATTACTGATTTACAAAAGGATATTAAGAAAATACCAAGAGTTAGTATAAGATATACTTTAAAAAATCAGGCTGAAAATACTAGAGTTTCATGTATTGAAAAATATGGAATGGATCTGTATGAAAAGATTAAAAAAGAAGTACTGGAAGATAATATTCTGTCATGAAAATCAGTTGCAGATATTAAAAACTACTTAAATCCTATAATAAAGGATTTAAAGAAATTACAACCATCTAAATTTAAAAACATGGCTTTAGAGTGCTTGATTTCAACTAGAGATATTAATATTGATAATATTAAAAGCAATAAACTAATTAATAGTAGAATGGTTTTATATAAAAGAGCTGATTTTAAGAAGTTTCTAGTTCCAGTAGATGAGGAATTTATTAAAAGATTAGATTTAATAAAACCAAATGATTTAAAAGATTTATTAGAAAATTCAGAGTTTGAGAAAAATTTAAAAAATATGAATTTTGTAGATTTTTCAGACTATTTAGTTAGATCAAAATATGTACAGTGATAATTAGATTTTTCTCAGTTTAAATCTTCTTGTGAATCAGAATCAACATTAAATCAATTTCTATCCCAAAAGTCCGTAGACTCTTCATAAGAATCTAAATAAATACCAGATAATCATAACTCTTTAGAGGTTTTTATTACATCTTGAATTACTTTACTTCATATACCTCTATCTCTTTCTCTACTTTTAATTTCAAAGTAGTCTATATATAAGATTTTACCTTCAGGTAACATATCATTTAAATAATCTTTTACATTATCACTTGAGAATTGATTTATAATCTTCTTTTTTGTATCGATATGGTAGCAAAAATTATCTACTCCAGGTGCAACCTTAAAAGGATACATATATTTAAACAATTTTTTATCTAATTCAATAGTTTCTAATACTTTATTAGGAGCTTTTTTATATATATTATCAGTAATTTGTTCTTTAGTTTTGATATTAGCAGGATCAAATATAACTAGTTCATCTCATTTACCTCATCTATCTACATATACTCAATTAAATCAAAGTTGTTTTACATGCATAGTAAACTGTCTTACCTGAGAGTAATTAGGTCTAATGATTCAATCAATTCACTCAATAAAATTTCATTCCCATATATCTAAATCATCTGCTAATTTCTGAATGTTATTATATTTTGCTATATCAAACAATTTATTCTTATCTACAAAAACTTCTTTTATATATTTTGTTCAATTACCTCTAGGAGCTAATTTTGCAACTTCTTTATTAGGTGAAAAATAAAATCATCTTCCCCATAGTCATTCATCTGTTTGGTTTCATATTTTAGAAATATCAAATTCAGAAAAATTAACATTTGTTCAATGATATACAAGTTCCCATTTAGTTTTACTAGATTTATTAATCTTATTAAGTGTTAGATTGTTCATTGCCTTATTAATTAGCAAAATTTAAGATAATTACAGAAAATTTTTGTTTCTTTATAGTTTGATTCTCATTCTTTTTTACATGGGTATTTAATACCTTTTTCTAATCTTCTAATTACCTCTAATTCAGTTTTAAATTTACTCTTTTTAATACATGGTAAACTAAATCAATTTTTATCTTTAATTTCAATGTTTCATTTATTTTTATAAACATTAAAATTACATTCGCCTACTACATATTCTTTATTATCAAAACCTTTTAAAGACCCTCATTTTTTTGATTGAACTGTAAGTCATTTTAATACTCACATAACTACACTAATTTTTCTTTTACTATTAATTCCTTTTTTGCTTATATTTATATTGTTCATACTTTTATAATTAAAAAATAAATATAACCTATCTACTAAGAAACATTCAGGAAATTAAATTGAATAAAAAAAACTAAGAAATTAATCTTAGTTTTTATTGTGAACATCATTATATATTGAGACTAAATCATCTTCAGAAAAAATCTGAGAAGTATCAAAAGCTACATACTCATAAATATACTTTCAATCATCTTCTTTTCAAAAATCACTAATTATTCAATCATATCAATGACTTTGCATTAATTTTTTGGTACTTTTATTCTGGTATATTCCTTCTATAAACTCACTAATCTCTCATATTCACACATTATCATTAATATACTCTAGTGCTTCTATGTCATCTTTTTGTTTTTCTCATCCAAGTATATTAATTAATAAAGGTGCTTGTTTTTCATTATTAAATATTCAAATTAAAGTTAACATTAATGGATTATTTAATACTAACCTTGCTTCTTTAATAGTTCACTCATTTCTACTTCAAGCTTCTTTTGTTATGTTAAGAAACTTTTTTACAGCTTCTTTATTATCAGAAAAGAAAATTCAGAATTGAGCATTATCATATTCAGTATTTTTTCAAACTTCTTTTAAAGAAAATTTATCAAAATTACTAAAAGTTCAATGGTAATATTTTTTTTGAGTTTTTAAAAAATCATCAAGATTACTATATCTAAGTGCTTCTTTTTTAACTATATTTTTATATATTTTAGTATCGTTTAATTTTTTTATAACAATACTCTCTTTATTAATCCTTTTATTATTATATTTTATATTATCAGTCATTTTTATTTTTATTAAATACCTATTATTAATATACTTAGTTTTTTATAATTAACAAAAAATAGAGCTCTAGGCTCTATTTTAGTAATTTACAAGTGTGCTTTTCCATTTTAGAACATTCTTATTATATTTAGCAAAACTTTTACCACAAACCTTATCTTCAATTCTTGATGTAATTCTTCTATTATTATAAGTTTCTACCCATTTATCATAACAGTAATTTTTTATATCTCTACGAGCTTGGTATTCTAAATATAATTCCATCTTATAAAACTTCACCATTTGACTTCTACATACTTTTATTTCATCTCTTGTTATAGACTGTTTCCAGTTATACTTACTCCAAACTTCACCACATCTGTATTCTTTTGCATTTACTACTGAAACTCCACTTAATAGTAATATAGAAACTAGTAGACTTAAGATAATTTTTTTAAACATAATATTATAGATAGAAATTAAATTATTTATTTGTAATCTATCTACTAAGAAACAGTAAAATTAATAAATTGAAAAAATAAAAAAAAGATGCAATTACCATCTTCTTTCTATACTATATGTTTCTTCTATGTCTTTATATAAGTCATTGATTAACTCTTGTTCTTTTTTAAAAGTTATTTTAAAAGTATTATAGTTTTCTCAAAATATAGATTTATATAGGAATAAATTTATATTTCACTTCCCTAAATCTCATACTCTATCTAAACAATAATTTTGCAAACAAGTTCTGATTCAGTATCTAAATGCTTGATCATTTAATCCATCCACTTTATGAGTTCATGTTTTATCAACTCTTATTCTATGAGTATATAAAGCTTTTCATAATTCATCTATAAATAAATCATATGTAAGATTATTATATAGATCTATTTCATTCTTACCTATAAAATCAACTATATCATTAATACTATTTTGAAATTTATTACTAAACATTAGTGACTCATTCGGAGTTATATGAGCCATAGTTTCTAATACTTTATTAATACTAGAGAATAATCAGTACTCAGTCTTATCTTTCCTATCTTTATTAAGGAGTGTTTTATTTAACCACTGAAAACTATCTCATTGCTTACGAGCAACAATTCTCTTATTTTGCTCTATGAGAGAGTTAGCTTCACTTATAAAGTTAGCTATTAATCTTATCAAATATATTTGTGCATATTTTGTTTGAGTATATTTGTATTTTTTAATATTTTCCTCATGTTCTTCTATAGCATTTTGTTTATCTATTTTTCATTGAATATCACTTTTTATTTTTTCTTCATATTTGTATTCAGATTCTTTTTTATGGAAAAGAGTATTATCTCAATTAATAAAGAAGTCTGGATTGAGTTCTTGTTTATGTACATTTAATAAACAATTATCATACTTGTAATCAGCTTGAATTTCTTTTATAGTTCATAGTACCATAGAATAGTAAACCGAATTAAAAGTTGATCACCATAAATTACTACTTGGATTTTTCTTATATTCTTCATAATCCATAGTATAGTTATTATCATACATCTTATTACTTTCAGCTCCAATAAAAGATGTATTAACAACTTTAGGAAGATATAATCATTTAGGACTAATTAAATATATTTTATCCTGGAAGGTAGATACTTTTTTGTATAAACTGATAGATTTAGATATAAGCTTATCTTTTCTTGCTCATCAATTAAATACTCTTTTTGCAAAAGGTCTTGATTTATCTTCTTCATCAAAGAAATATAATTTTTCAACTATCTCACCTTTAAATATAACACTCTCATCATTACATATGTAATTCTCTTCTTTTTTCTCTGCTTTTGATAGTGTTTTGTATTGCATTCCAACAAACCATATATCCTGGATTCATAGTAGTTTATAATCATTGTGTCTGATATTAAATTCTTCTTCATCTATATTAGAGTATTGGATTTCATAAGCTTGTTTATATATTTTTCATTTATAAGAAAACTCACAATAAACATCAGCTATTCTATTTATATCTAGATCTTCATTAATAAATTGATATTCCTTTTGTAATTTAATAATTTCAAAGTCAGAAGAAAAAGATTTTAGTTCTCTTAAAAGATTATAGATATATTCTTTTGATTCTCTGTGTTCTAAACTTTCACCTTCAGATGATACTTTATTAACACAAACAGCTTTTGATTTATGAGAAAAGTGTTTTTTTCTATAACTTCAATCTTTATTTTGAGTATGAGATCATTTAAAAATTATATTCTCTTTACAATAAGGACAACAAATATTATTTTTTAAATTACTATCAAAAAAATCTGTTTCTACTACTTCTCATGTAGAAACATTGATTGCATAAGGAATTTTGTTACAGAACTTATCCATTTAAGTAATTATTTTATTTTAATATTATTTTCTTTGTAAAACTTTTGTCAGTATTTAGAATAGGAATATTTTTTATTATATTTAGAAAAATTATCATTTAAAAAATAGTTATTATATTCTTCTAAATCATAGTTTTTCTTGATATATGAAACAGTGCTATTAATTTGTTCTTTTCATACACAATATATTAGTTCTGCTTTAAATTTAGAATATTTTTCAGTTTGTGACTTGGTAACCTTTTGTCACTTTGTTTTTGTTTCAATAATGATATTCCATTTTGGATGAAATATAACTAAATCAAACCTAGCCATATTACGATTTTCAAGTTTATAAGGCATCTCTATCCTTACATCATATCATAATAGATTAAGTTTATTATATAGATTACATTGAATATATATCTCAAACCTCTTCCCTTTATCTACTAAGTTTATAAGTCATTTTCAGGTTTCTTTGAATGCCTGAACCTTTATAGCTAACCTTTCAGCTTTTCTTTTTTGTCTCATGTTTTTCTTAGATGTTTTTGATAGCATAGAAAGTTGACTACTTAAAAATATTATGTCTATAATAAAGATATTTAATAAAAAGACAATAGAAGTAGAAATAAGGAGAATATAGAAAAGAAAATGTTTTTAATTTTGTATTATATATGTATAATAATATTAGTTATTTACTAATTTGAAATTTAAATGAATTTTAAAATAATACCTGGAGTAATAGATTTTTTATTTATTCTGATATCTTGATCATTATTGTATACTTGTCTATATTTTTCATTACCATATATAGAGGTTTTTATATCTAAGGGATTTTATAATGAAGAATTAGTTTCAATTGCTTTACTAACTGGATTTTGATGAATTATTATTCCATATTTAATATCATTCTGTTTCTATAAATATACTATTAATGTTGCCTATTTATCAATTTTAATATATGCATTTAGTGTATTTAATTATGAAGACTGAAATCCTAGTTATTATTTTTTTATATTTATGGTTATTATCGCATTTTTAATATTTGGTTGGGCATTATATCAGTGATTTGCTAAAAAATCTAGAAAATATTTTCTATGATTTCCATTAATATTAATTTTAGCTATTGCAGTATGACAAGTAGATTTATTTATTTCGTGACAGGAAATTAGTTCTGACGAAGCTTCCTTGCAAAACATTATTAGTTTTTTACTTTGATGAATATTTGGTTTAGTATTTAATTTTATTGCTTTAGATAGTAAGAAGGAAGGTTTAGAAGCCTTATATAAAAAATGGGAAATTATAGAATAAAAAGTAAGAGTTACTAAATACTCTTACTTTTTATTACCACTCAAATATTATCATATAATGGAAAAATTGACTTAACTAGATTCATAAACTTATCCCTAGTAGTTCATGAAAATACTCAGTATTGTCCTCATTCCATTCTTCATACTAAATAGTTCTCTATATCTTGTATTATTTCTTTTATTTCTTCGCCTAGTTTTTGAAACTTACTATTTCATTTATTGTTTTTATCCAAGTTCAAAAGAAAAAAATCTTCAAATAAAACAGTATTTATATTATATTGTTCTTGTAATCACACTTTCATCTTTGTTTTAGTTCAGGTAGAAACAATTTTTCTAAAATAATGAAGCATTAATGTGTCATATTTAGATTTAAACTTTCAAGTGAATATTGAAAATATAGTTTTGTATTCAGCTGTATAATTAAGTAGGTTTTCTTTGTGTGGAAATTTGTTTGTTTCTTTATAATAGTCTTCAATTTTATACAGAAAAAAATTAAGGATAATCTTCCCTGCAGTATTTTTATCTATTTTATTTTCTTTGAAAGTGTTCTTAAATATTGGGTCGTAAGCTATAAGATTATTATAAGTTGGTATTAATTTTTCATTAAGTATATATACCTCTATTAGGCTAAATATATTACTTTTTATAACTTTATTCATAAATATATATTAAATTTTATTAATACCTCTACTAAGAAACATGAAAAAAGAAAAATAGAAGCAAAAAGACATTAGATGATTCTAATGTCTTTTTGCTATGAAAAAAAATAACAAATTGGTTTTACTCTGAAGACTAATGTCTTCATAATTATTATACATATATTTATTAAAATAAAAAAAGTATATTTTCAATTTATCTTACTAGCTGTTTCTTAGTAGTGTTTGTAGTTAATTTATAATCTACAAATTATGGATACTATAAAACAAGGAAAAAAGTCAACAGCTTCGCTAGAGTCAAAGAATAAAGTTCTTGATTCTTTGAAACAGGTTCAATCGTTTAAAGAAGTAATTACAGCAGAAACTTTTAAAGATAAAGATCTTAAAAGTTATTCTTTATTGGTAAAAAATCTTCAGGATAATAAATTAAAAATAGAAAAAAATAATAAATGAGAGTATAGAATTACTAGAGTTAATTATGATAGAAGTAACTTAGAAAATAAAAAAGATTTAGAAGAAAGTCTTTTAAAGGCTATAGAGATTGATACTAAAGAATGATATACATCTGATAAAATTAATGATTTTATCAAAAAAGATCTTGAGGTAATAAAATATAATTTTAATGATAAAGCATTAAATAATTGATTTCTTCCTATTACTCAAAATAGCTTCTGTGACTATAATAGAAATTCTGTAAGTATGGATAATGATAATAATGTTTTAAGAGTATGTAATCCATTAAAAAGAGAAATATATTTACCAAAAGGAGAAGTTGAATCTTTAAATTTAAAATTACCTGAACAAAAGGAAGTAGAAGTAGCTACTATAAATACACTGGATAGATCTCTAAAGAACTTTATTGTAGAAAACGATATAAGTGCAGTAGAATATGATAAATCTGAAATAGAGGCTGATATACTAAATGCATGATCTAATATTGAATGATGTGAAGAAAGAATAAAAGATATCATGACATCTGAAGAATTATCAGATAAAGAAAAAATTCAAAAATTGAGAGATGAATATGGAACATGAGGTTGATCATTAAATATAAAAAAAGATTTAGACTGACTTAGAGATTATTCTCCAGGTATGTGAATAATGTATAGTATGGATAATGGTCAGGTGTTCCCTTTTACATGGAAAAAAGTATTCGATCTTTATAAAGCTCAATATGAAACAGCTGAAGTTAAAGAAGAAATAGTTGAAAAAGTTCCAGAAATAAAAACAAGTTGAGTGTTATTAGATAAGAATAAAAAGCAACTAGGTATATTTGATAATAATGAATTTAAATCAACAGTAGAAAAAGATCCAGATGAAATAAACTTAGAACAAGATTTTGATGATATAGCAGATTTTAGAGATCCAGTAAGATTAGAAATTAAGAAAAAAGCTAAGTTTGGTTTAATTGAAAACAATGTAATGGGTAGATTTGTATTAGAAAAACAACCTAAGCATGAAAAGATAGATGATTTTAATCATAATCAATTAAATTCTGTAAGAGAAAAAGTTAATACTAATTCATTGTATAAAGCTACTCTACCAGAATTAAGAAGTTTATATGAAAACTATAATTTAGAAAATCTTGATTCAACAAAAGATATTAAATGAGAATTCTCAAGAATTATGAACTCTAATGGTAGAGAGTATATAAAGTGAGCTTTCCAAATTAGAATTGATAAGATAGTTAAGAGAATGAATGATTATGATAATCCAGTTCAAACTTTAGAGGATTATTTCCATAGTATAAGAAGAAGAGAGTTTGATCTAGTCAATATGGATATTGAGAAATTTAAAAAAGTGGTATCAGGATTAAGTACAATTTATAATCATGATCTACTAAGTGTAAGTAAAAAAGAAGTTAAGAGTGTTGTAAAGAATATTAACAGGTTTATGAGATGAGCTAAAGAGTATGTTGTAGAAAATAATCTAGATTTTAAAGAAATAGATGCAGTACTGGCAAAATGATTTCTTAAAAATTATAAAGAAGCTATTTCATAAAAAAAAGAGGTAAAGCACAAATTGTTTTACCTCTTTTTAAGTTTTTTTAAGTGTAAATACACTTCCTATTATTCAGATTATAAATATAGGAATAGTAAATATTATAGAAATAACTAATGGCATCAGTCATGAGCTGTTGAATAAATTTTTATAGATAAATTCTACAGCTTTGATATAAGCACCAACAATAATAGCTAGTCACAATAGAAATCACAATAGTTCTCACATAGTATTAGTTATTATCAAATACCCTCAATATTTATTGAGCTAATTTTGCATCATAGATATTTCTTTGAATTTTTAATTGTCTGCACTATCTCCCCTTTAGTTTTTCAATAGAAAATAGCATCAGTATTATTAAAAAAGCCGAATTCATTTTTATTTTGTTCTGATGGATAAAAGCGAACAAGAAACTTATAAGTTTTTCTTATAGGCTTTCTCTTAAAAAAATTTAAGATATTCATTATAGGTTTAATTCATTTACTAAATTATCTATATGTTTATTAAAACCTGCATCAGGTTCTCCATATAGTTCTTTCCAGTGTTTATTAAACAATTCACTGTAATTAGTATCTTTGTCAGATAAAAGAGTATCATAAGATAGTCTTCTAGATTCTCATTTTGAATTAACAACGACTATAGATTTCTTATCATCAACATGCATGATATTTGTAACAATATCTCATTTTAATAATAGTCTATCATCTCAAGTATGTCATTCTTGAAAAAAACATAAATATGCATACATAACGGCATTTACATCTTCTGTATATTTCATAAGCTAAAATTAGTAATTATTTTTTTCTTTCTCTAAGGTTTCCTTCAATATTTGAAGCATCTTTAAAGTATCATTTCTCATATCTCTGACTTTAATCGCTGTATCATATCAGATTGTAAATCTATCTTGAATATCTTTTAAAGTAAGATTTTCATAATCTCATATTCATGAAGCCATACGAGCTAAATCCATCTCAGAATATTTTTTTTCTCATACTTTAACTTTATAATATTTTTTAGATTTTCAATACTTATATAAGCGAATAGAAGCATTATATGTTAAATGACTAATTAGCTCTAAAGTAAATTTTAGAGTTTTTGTAAAATAATTATCTACAAAATTTACAGTAGGTCTGTAAAGACTAGCAATGTATTTGGTCATATTCCAAATAAATTTTAGTGTTAGAATTATTAGAGTTTTTATATACAGATATATAAACTGCAATAATTTCTTAAACAAGTAAAATACAAAAGTTATAAGCTTGGTAAATCCGATAGCTATATAAGTTCAAACAGAGTGGTTAGTTTCTGTATAGGTATTTTCTATTTTACCATAATCATCTATATTAGAGTGATTATAATATTCATTTGGTATTTGTTTTTCTTTTGAATGTTCCTCAACAAGAAACTTTGCTAGGTCGTTTCTCATTGATTCAGCAGTAGTCATACTATTTTGTTAATTCAATAAATTTAACATTTGTATAAACTTTGTTTTTTCAGATAGTTCATGATTCTCTTAGAATTCAGATTTCAATTAATCTGTTAATATATGTTGTTAAAGTATTCTTACTTCAGAAATCTTTTAAATCTTCTCTTAATAACTTAGGTTTTGAAATTAATAGAGAAGCTAATTCATTAGCATATATTTTTCTAATTACTCAATCATTTTGTAGAATTTGAACAAAGTGTTTTCTAAGATTTCTAATCTTTTCAATAGATTCAATAGTTTCTTTTGACTGTTGTTCTATTGCATTCAGCATAAAGACAATAAAGTCTTCCCATGCTCATTTTTCAGTAACATTTTTCAGTAAGCTATAATATATAGATCTATGTTTGTTAATAAATCAAGATAAGAAGATAATTGGAAATTCTAGTTGTTTATTTAATAGTAAATGTAATACCATTAATATTCTTCAAGTTCTTCCATTCCCATCATAAAACGGATGTATTGCTTCAAATTGATAATGTGTCAAAGCCATTTTAATCAGAGGATCTATATTGTGTTCTATCATATTATTATAATAGTTCTCTAGATTCCCTAATAATCTTTGAATATTTTCAATACCAGCTGGAGGGGTATAAAGTACTTCCGTGTGATTCTTTTTTATATTAACAAGTCCACCAGTTCTTAATTGTCATTTTGTTCAAGATAGTATTTTTCAAATATTTAAATAGTTATCTTGAGTAATTCATCATTGTCTTTTTACAACATCGGTTCAAAACATTAATGCATCCTTATAATATAATACCTCTTTTTGATCTTTGTTTAAATACTTCTCTTCCATTCTTGAAGCTTCATACATTGTTTCAACAGTTGTATCAATACTTTCAATTTGAGAAGATTCAACACTTTCCTTAATTGCAAAGTGAGTTAGAAACATCTCTTTACTAGGTAAGAATTGAGTATATGCATCAAGTCTATTAATAGCACCTTTTGCTCTTCAAAGAGCTTTTAAAATTTTAACTGAGTCATAATTTATGTCAGCAGGTAAAAAAGGTAGATTATTATATGGTAAGTCTGGTGTAAACATAGTTTATATATTAAGATATTACTAATTCCCTATTACTGTTTTTAGATTGAAATTTTTCAAATCTAGATTGAAACTCTCATGTAGAGATTTCACCTTTTCTGTGTTTATATGAGAAATGTCTAAATGCATCCAAGTAAGATTTATTTTGTTTTTCATATTCACTCTTTACATGCTTTAAAGCATTAGTGAGCATATGAATCTCTAAATATTCTTTTGGTACATCTTGGATATTTTCCACAAGCAAGATTTTTTTATCAAGTCATAATTGATCGCATACAACTCAGATAAATCTTTGCAATTCATTTTTAGCCATAATCAGAACAAAATTAAATTGTAAAAACTATGACTTATCTTCACTTGAATAAAATTAATTTTTAGTTATACTTCTGGTGCAGAATAAAATTCTACATTCTGTATATCAAAAAAGTATTCCAGTACTTTTTGTTCAAAGTGAGATAAGTCGGTTTATTTTAAATCGGCTTTTCTTTTTAATTATCTTTTATCTACTAGGATTAAAATCGAATCATAATTCCCTACCATATTTTCTAGCAAGGTATTCTCAACTCGGCTTTGCAAATTTATTTCTTTTATCAAATGTGCCATTGAAGGTTGGTGTACCTCAATACTTTTTTTCATCGACAGTGAGCTTTCTCTTA
The DNA here is from genome assembly GCA_964527325.1 of uncultured Candidatus Peribacteria bacterium. Classification (GTDB taxonomy): domain Bacteria; phylum Patescibacteriota; class Gracilibacteria; order BD1-5; family UBA6164; genus UBA6164. Next base: position 22,854 of record CAZGNU010000012.1, read on the forward strand.
TTTTGAGAATATTCATAAGCCTCAACTGTGAATATCTTCCTTAATGCGACAAGTGATATTCATAATTTATCTGCAAGTTGTTTCTCTCAGTAGATTCAAAGTCCAACTTTTAAAGGCATAAAAAATAAGTTAAAAATATATAGCCACTTATATTATACATAAGTTTTAAAAAAAATGCAACTTTTTTTTAGGTTAAATTAAAAAAACATTAGAAATACTTTACAATGTAGAATAAAAACAGATTAGAAATAAATAAGAAATAAATATTAATAAAAAGGCTATTAATTAGTAAGAACAAAGAAATTAAGAAGCTATCTAAAACAATATTATAAATTAATTATTATAGGCGATAAAAACTAAGTAATTACATAGTTAAGGAGTAATTTATAGCACGATTATAGCAGAGTTATAGACGGGGTTATACGGCTATATAAGCCAACATTAAGAATGCAGTTTTTTATAAATGACACTTTGTAGACAGGGGAGTAATAGAAAAAATATCGGTTATAATTTTAGATTTTAAATTTTATATATATAATAATAATAATAAGACTTTAAATTTAATTAATAAAAATATGAAAGATTTAACATTTGAAAAAGCATTTTCAAGACTAAATGAGCTATCAGAAATTTTACAAAAAGAAGAAATTATTGATGTAGATAAATTGATAGAATATCAAAATGAGGCAAAAGAATTGCAAGAATTTTGTAGAGAAAAGATAAAAAAATCTGAGGAAAAATTAAATAATAATAATTCAAAAAATGACTAATTCTGATTATAAATCTTTATGAGAAGTATTAGATATTATTAAAAATGCCTTCGATGATTTTATATCATATCAATCATTTCTAGTAGAAGTTGAGGTTAAAAAAGTTAACAAATACAGACAATTTTATTACATAGATTTAGTTCAAATTGAGTGATGAAAAATAGTCGAAACTGCAAAATCTAATATCTTCAATCCACATGTTATGACTGATTTTTTATCTGAAGCGAATATATCTTCAGAGAATGAATTAGTATGAAAAAAGTTACTTTTAACTCTAAAACCAAGTTTCCATAAGACATATGGATTCTCATTTAATGTACAAAAAATCCATTCAGATTACTTTATATGAGCATTAGAAAAATCAAAAAAAGAGAGTATAGAGAAACTTAAAAAACTAGAAATATTTGATAAGAATAAACTCTTAGATCTATGATTCCCTAATTTACATTTAGCTATAATCACCTGAAAAGACTCAGAGTGATTTAGAGACTTTGATACTATTATAAAAGAATCTGGTTATAATATTACATATGATGTATATCCAAGTCTTGTTCATTGAGAAAAAGCAGCTAAGGAAGTACTAGATACATTAAAGGATATAGATACCACTAATTATAATCTTGTAGGAATAATTCGTGGAGGTGGTTGATCAGAAGGTATGAATTGGACTAATGATTATGATTTATCAAAGTTTATTTGTGAGTTAGATATCCCAGTAATGAGTGCAGTTGGGCATACTATTGATAAGAATATTATTGATCTGATATCGAAATATGATTGTAAAACACCATCTGAAGCAGCTAGTATACTTATTAATATATATAGAGAATATGATGATGAATTACTAGAATATACAAATATCATAAATAAAAGTATCACTTCCAGGATTAAAGAATATAAGATAGTACTTTGAGGATTAGTTGATACTATTAATGTATCTATAAAATGAAGGTTTAGAACCTATCTAGTTAAGCTTGATTGATTTAATGTTATCCAGGACTATATAAAGAATCAGTTTAGAACTATTAAAGCTAAGCTTGATACATTTGATAGTATTATAAGAAATAATGACCCATCAAAGATTATAGCTAAAGGATATAATCTAGTATATGATACTTCAGGTAAACTTCAGACAGAATATAGTATATGAAATAAATATATTATGAGCTCTAAGGAATATAACTATAAGATAGATGTATTAGAGAAAACAAAAAAAAGATAGTCATTGAGGCTATCTTTTTTGGTAATTAAGCAGTTGTTAGTTTACCTTCTTTTTGTTTAGCAATTAATTGGTCTAATACTTTTAGTTTCTTTTCAGGAGAATATGTATGCCAATTCTTTGGTGTTTTTACACCTGCTTTCATTCTGTTTAAAGACATAGTAATAATATTATTAAAATAATGTAATACTACTACTAAGAAACAGTCGGTAAGATAAATTGAAAAATTGAATTATTTATTTTCTGAATCAATTATAATATATCATTCAGGCATTTTCTCAGTTATAAACTCATGTCTTTGATTATCATATAAAGTTATTATTACAATAATAGCAATAAAATAACGGAAAAAATGATCATACTTCTTATATATAATATAGTTTCATCAGATTAACATTATCAAAATAATAAGTAATCATCCTATAAGTAAATTTAAAAAATCCATTCAGTGAAAATTATAAGTACTTATTAGTATTCATAGAAAAAACAACATCATGAAATTATTTGCAATATATGCAATAATTTTCTCTATCTTATTTTTTTTCATACATTTTTATTATAAGAAATATATTATACATTTTTTAAATAATCAACTATTACTTTAGTGAACTCAGTAATATCTCCGTCTTCACTTCATTTTTTTAGAGCATCTATATATTCTTTTTTATTGTCTGCTAATATTGTAATCCAATCTAACTTCTCGCTACCTAATGCATGATTCATTAAAAATCTACCAGTTCTTCCATTACCATCACCAAAAGGGTGTATATATACAAATAAGAAGTGAGTCATAACAGCTTTTCTTATTCTATCTTCATTTGTATTTATTTCAATAGAGTTAACATAATCTGTAAATAGATCCATATATTCCTCTACTAACTTATGATCAGTAGGTAAATGAGTAGTTCATGTTATTTCAACATTATGAGTTCTATACTCATTATTTAATCAGAATCATTTAGCATCTGCTCAATATTTAAAAAGTTTAGAGTTTAGGTCAGTTATAAATGACTTATTAATCTTAGATCAATAACCATAATCTATCTTAATTTGATCAACTGTTGCCTTATATGCATCTAGGTATCATTTAATATCTAGTTTATATTGAATGTTTTCAGATTCTTTTTCTTTTCCTCCAGGATCTCTAAGTATTTCAATTTCTTCCCTAGTAACATTATAGTTTTCAATAGTTAATGAATGATAAGAATCATGTACTACATTATGTTCTATATTTTCTAGTAAGTTTTCTAGTGGCCTCAGCTTGACTGAGCCACTTTCGGTTTTTTCTAAATAGTCCTTACATTGTTTATCAAGCTTAGAAATATAGTTTTCAAAACGAGCTACTTTAGGATTCTTATCAGGGGTTGGTTCATTATTATATTCTAATTGAGAATTAAATAATTCTGATAATTCTTCAGTATCTCCCCCTTTATTATTTAGTCTTGAATAATCAATTCCTTTTCATGACTCTTTTAGTGCTGTTTTTATTAAAGTATAATTTCTAGGATTACCATTATCCTTATACCATAATGCCATTCTAGAAAGAGATTTAACTGGTGCTCATTTTTCTATAAACTTTTTGATGTCACCTAACATAAAATGTGTAGATGAGAGTAAGACATTAAAATCTTCGTTTTTAGTATTTTCTTCAGAGAAATTGTTTATAAGATAAGAAGTAGGAGTCTCAATAAATACTTTAGCATTATTAATAGTAACCTTCTCAACATCTCTATATCTTTCGGATTTTTGATATCTAACTATATAATTCTCATATTCTCAAAGATTCATCTCTCAATTCTTTGTTGGAGTTATAATATCAATATTTTTTACCTTAGAGGTCTTTCATACATGATAGTTTAAAGCTAGATCTCACCCAACAACTCATCCTAGTTTAGATACTATATTAAAGTAGTTATGTTCAAGAGCTGATTTATTTGTTGTCTTATTATCTTTGATTACATATATATATTTACAAGGAGAGTATAGGTAATCATTCGCCTTTAAAAATTCCCTAACCTTCCTATTAGAGATTTTTGTAAAATCAACTACAAATTCCTTATCACTTATTTGTTTATCTAAAAAATCTTTAGCTAAATCTAGAGTTGATTTTCAGCCTTTATCCTTTATATTATCATTCATACCAACCATAATATAATAGTTACTATTTAAAATACAAGACACTATCTATTAATATAACAATACACTTACTATAAAATTAACAAGACAGTTTCTATATAATATTATATACAGTATCTATAAAAAAAGCAAGTTTTTAATAGTTTATTTTTTATAATTTCATTTTTCATCCCTTATTCATGGAGTACAGGTATGGATATCTGCAGGATTTATCTTATTACATCTTTTACATTGTTTCATATTATTATAATTAGAAATTAAATAAAAAAGTTACTAATAATATACTTAGTAACTCATTTAAAACAATTATTTTATCTCTATTTTTTCAACTATATCAATTAGTTCTAGCATTACTGTTCTATCTGAACATGATATTGGAATTATATTTTTCAATTTATCATATACTAAAATGGTAGTCCAGTCTGTATGATCCATTATTTGTCTATAAGCAAAATCCTCTCTCTTGATACTAGCTTTTAGATTAGGAGTATAAACATTAAATGATTTATCAGTTAAAATAACCTGAGTAGGTTTATATGTCCTACCATTCATTCTCCTATGTAACTTGGAAATAATTTTTTCTCATTTAAATAATTGTTCATCCATACTATATTCAAGGTTTATTTTTAAGTCTACTCATATTATACATATATAAGTATACAATCCCAACTTTTACTTTATTGAGTTTTTAATATCTTTAAAAATACTTTCACCATCTTCTCTAGAAAAACCATAAGAAACAAGATCTTTAATAAAATCTTGTTCTATACTCTTAAAATCACATCAATCCTGTAGTAATCTAGGGTGATATTTATTATGAATAAGATCATTTAGTGAATCTAACATTCTTAATAACTTATAAAGGTAAGAATTTTTTACAGAAAAAAAAGTGGAGAAAGCTACCCCTGCATACCAACCATTAAGTGTAGACACAATAAAAGTGGAAAGGTAACTTTCTCCACTATTTCATTGTGTCAAGTGTAATAATATTTTATGTTGATATGCATTGTGTATTCTATGAAATAAACTAAATTAGTCAATAGAGCTCAGAAGAGCAAAATGAAGAATTAGCTTACTTCACACCAATGATTTCAATTTTTTCTTTCATATCATCATCTACATTTACATTTTCATTCATCCTGGTCAAAATATGCATTCATTCATTGTCATGCACACATTGGTAACATTCTTATATGTATCTTATCAGAATTATATGTTATAAAAGAAACATACACTAATAATAAGGAAATCGCAAGGTATTTCATAATGGTCTTTAGTTAAAAAGTAAGGTATGCATTTGTATTATACTTAGTACATATTAATATAACATTAATTAATTTTACTTTTTTTTATTTTTTGTTCTGAGTGTTTCTTAGTAGTGTAAATACATTTTATTAATAAATATACTGCTATGACAAAAATACAAACAGAAAATAGATCTCTATCACACAATATTCTATCTTATAATATCGCTTTAACTTCGGATGTTATTAAACAATTTAATATAGAAGTTGAGAAAGTAATAAGCACATTTATCAAAGAGAAAGATTTAGATAATTTAAAAATATTAGTTGCAAAACTAATAGTAATAATTAATGAACCTTTTTGTGAAATAAATAAAGATGATAAAGAATATAAATTAATTGAAAGTAATATTAATAAATGAATTAAATTTCTACAAGCATAGAAAAAGAGGCTTAGAGCCTCTTTTTAGTTATAAATTTTTAAATATTAGCAATAACTATTCATTCACTAATAAAAAATTCTATTAATTTCTTATTATGTTTTTGTTTATCCTTCCATTTACAAAGTATTTTCATTAGTTTATTATACTTCTTAGTTTTAATTTTTTTCATAATACATATATTAAGAATAAGATCCTTTGAAATTTCACTCAGTTCAGTAATTTGAATTTACTACACTTTCGTTATATCATTCATCAGAAAATTCTTCATAATCAGTATTTGCTACAGCTGTAGATTTTTTACTACTTTTAAATTTATCAAATAGTGCTATAGGGGGTTTATATGTATTAAAGACAAATTGTCCGATTATTGTAACTACTAGAAGAGATAGTGCTATCAACATAATTTCAATTCAAAGCATTACATGGTAGTAATTATATAGTTCCCTTGTATATTCTAAGTGAGGGGAAAATATTGCAATTCAGAAACCACTAAATCATATTCATATAATTATATTGAAGATAGTTTCAAGCATATTTCTTATCTTCATATTTTTTGTCTTATTAAATGTAGCATCAAATATTGCATACAGAGTAAAAGCAACAAGGAAATATGAGATAACTATAACTGCTAGAGATAAAGCATATCATAGGTTAAGGAAATTAACTTTATCCAGGAAAAAGTTAACATAGTCTAGAGTGTGAGAATGTAGGCTCTTAATGCCATCTAAATTAGAGAATAGAGCATATCCTATAAAACCAGAGTGGAAAGTAGTGAGGGATGTTCTCATGCTTTTTGAAAAGCTATTTTTTATTCATCATTCATACATAATATTTAAAGTTAAATAATATTATATAGTTATATTATACATATATAAAACTACTTTTTAACCTTTCTAGGAACTTTTTATATTTTTCTAATTATGTAGTGTTGTATAACTTTCTTCTTAATTATCTCTTAATTAACTCATATATCATTAATAGTATCTATTTGCTAATAAATATATCATGGTAAATAAAACATTGTTCATTATTTATGTAGCTATTTTTATACTAGTTATAGCATTATTAGCTAATGGGGATATTAGATTTTTTCTATATTTGCATTGAATTTTATTTTTGATTATGTCTTTATTAGTAACTATACCATTACTGATACTTATAGAGATGGTATATAATACTACTTATAAAAATTATAAACTAAGGTAATAATAATAAAAGAGATAGAATTTTACTTCTATCTCTTTTATATAATATATTTTTAAAATAAGTTTGTAAGGAAATCTCTTAATTGAGCTCTAGATATCATTGGATTAGGAGATTCTTCTTTTTCTGTAAGAATTAATAGTAGATTAGTTAACATACCATGTTTTTCTACATCTACTTCAGAAGATCATGTATATATGTTATAAGTTAATCAATCCTTAGTTACTTCTTCAGATTTAAGAGTAAATACTGCTTTATGAACATCTATGTTTCATTTTTCTAGAATCAGATTAGCTAGAGAATGATAGTATGATTGATTAGGATTATAACCTGTTAGGAAAGAATATATCTTATTTTGGAATCACATATTGTTTCATTCTTCATATATAACAAAATTTTTCCAACCAACACTCATAGAATGTTTAAGTCCCATATAGAATTTTTCGTCTATATAATATACTTCTCAATCATCCCCTGTTACTTTTGCATATAATACATCAGATGAAATATTCATTCAAGTAGGTAGTTGTTTAGTAAGTTTTACTAGATCACCAGATTCAAAAGAAGAAATAATCTTATTTGCTTCAGATGAATTAATATTTTTTACATTATTAATATCAATATCTCTATTTAATACATGATTGAAAATATATTTAACTTCTTCAGGTTTATATTCTGATTTTTTATTAGTAGATGTTCCTCTATAAAGATTAACAACTGATTTTATAGATTCAGCTTCTTTCATGTAAGTAGAATAATAATCTAATTTCATTTGAACTGAATCAATCATTCATTCTAAATCTTTTCCATCTACTAATATATATTTTTCAAAATCATTATTTTCTATAGCTTCTTTTTCAGCTTTAAGATTAGCAATTTTTGTTCTTCTTTCTCTATTAGCTTTATTTAATTCAGCTTGTGCTTGATCAGCAGTATATGTTCTTTCTTTACCTTCTTTATCTATATAAGTAGAGAATGCTTTATATGTATCAGTTTTAACAGCATAATCAGTTAAAAATATTTCAACATCAATTGCTTTTTCTTGGCTTTTTTCATCTGTTTCAGGATGTGAAAATTCTACAAGCTTAAAACGAGATTGTTTATATTCTTCTAGAGTATAAGGTTTCTCTGTTTTAGGATTAACTTCATAAATCTTATTATTTTTAAGATTTTCTAATTCAGTTTGAAGACTAGCAATATCTTTTTTATAATCATCATTATTAAAAAGGTAAAAATCTGTATCAGAATTTTTAAGTTTATTTAATCTATCTTGATCATTTTTATTTAGTTTAGGATTAACTATAAGATCTTTTTCACTCTCTTTATCCTTATTAACATTTATAGGAGTATCCCCTGTATTAGCAGTTTGAGATACACTAGCAGTTTTATTAGCTGCTTGTTCTTGATTTACTTTTTCCTCCCCTCAACACGAACTTAGGAAAAGTGTTACACATATAAGTACAACAAGTTTTTTATTCATAAAGTAAGTATTAAAAAATATAAAATACTATTATTAATATACATATATTATTTCACATTCAAAATTATTTGATAGAGAAAAATATAAAAAACAAAAGTTTTAAAACTGTGTCTTACTATGTATAATATATATAGATATATATGATAAAAATTAATAATGGAAAATATAATTATTGATACTTTATGAAGTAGAGCTAAATATAGCGATTGATTTATAAGAGCTAAAGGATTACCAGAAAAAAATATTAATTGAGAAACAAATATTTTTTGCCATTAAAATTGATCTTGCTCCAAATACTGTAATTGTTATAAATTTTTTTGCCCCCTCCCCATCTACAACTATTTGTTTTGATAAATTCAATGTTAATCTATGTAGAGCATTTTCAAAATCTTTAAGTG
>CAZGNU010000013.1:0-31709 GCA_964527325.1 uncultured Candidatus Peribacteria bacterium
GGAGCAACATAAGAATAATACCTTAAAATTTGCAATTATATCTCTAATATTACCACTAATTTGATATTGAATTTTTAATATATCTAATAGAGATTATGTTTACGACAATTCTCCTTCATCAAATTATTATGCTGACAGTAACAGCTTATATGTAGAAGATATTGATGAGTATAAAAAATATCTTGATAAATATGGTTTTTCTTGGCAAAAAACATACTTTCTTAATAGTATTGAAGATCATATAAATGTATTAGAATTTGCTAAAAATGAACTTTGATCAGAAAGTCTTTATGAAGCTACTACACATTCTGCTTTTTGATATTGAATTACTGATATATTAAAGGAATATAATAATAAAACATTTGAGGCTTATTTCTATAAGATAGCTACAAATAGAATTAGTAATGTTCACTATAATATAACTAATCCAGGTGAATCAGATTATTACTGAAATTTTTTAATGCATGATTGATGACCATTTGAGCAATGACTTAGATATATAGCTAATAATTCTAATTATGAAGATATAAAAGAAGAATCAAAAAAGATAATTAATGCATATGATTATTATAAAAATAATAGGACAGATCCAAAAGCTACTAGTAAAGTTGAATCTGAACTATGATTTAGATGATGGTTTCAGTACTGGGATGATATAGAAACTTGAGCAGAGGACTTTTGAGAGAGTATAGAATGATTAGAACATAACTGGAAAACATACTGAATTGATTATTGAACATATCAAAGAGTTAAATCTCGTTTATGAAAATAGGAAGCTAACAGCTTTCTTTTTTTTGTCTCAATTTATATTCTTGAATGTTTCTTAGTAGTTGACTTGTTAATTTAATATTAATAACACAACTATGAAAGATACTATAAATTTAAAGACTGGTAAGTCTAAAAAAATATCTAAGGTTATGAAAAACCTTAAAAAGATTCTTAAAGATAACTACTGATCAAAAACAGCTAAATCTTTAGAATATACAAAAGTTAGTCATATTTAATTTCTAACCTTTTTTATTATGCTTGGAAACTTTGAAACTAATCACAATACCTCTATTCCAAAATGTTCTGAAAATAAAGTTCTTTCAGCTCTATCTAGATTTTCTAAAAGTGAAAAAGAAACTATTAGAAATCTTTATAAAAATGAATTATCAATATCTGAAGAAGAACAAAGAGGGTGGGATTTTAACAACCTTGTTTATGAGGTTCAAAATACAATTGAAGCTGATGAGATATACAGCTATATGAATATTGAAAATGTTGGAAAATATCTTTTTAGTATAAAAGAAAACCTAGAACAACCATCAACAAAAGTAAATATTGATAGAGTAGAATTTGAAAAAGAATTCTGTAATAAATAATTTTTAAAATTTATTAATATGCAAACAACTATTAGTAGAACAACTATCAAACCAAAAACATCTGTAGTATCAAAAGAAAGTAAAGTCACTTCTATATTGAATAGAAAACAATCTCATAAAAGATTTAAAGATGTTTGAGATAGAGTGTGAGGTTCTAAAAAAGAATTAGCTGTATATAGAAAAATAGAACTTGAAAATCTATATACTCTTGAATCTGAAGATCCTATTGCAGCTGAAAAATTAGTTAAAAAATATATGGTCATTGAAAAGTATGATATTTCTAAGGCTAAAGCTTCTTGAGAAGATAGCTGAGTAGTATTTTTAAAAAATAAAATATATTCAAGTCTTAAAAATAGTCCTGCTAATGATAGTAAATATAGAGAACAATATGTAACTGTTGTTCCTTTAATTTGGAATGATATTAAAGAAGCAAAAACCCTAGATACAATTAGAGAAATTTGAAGAAATATTATAAGAAATGTATCATACGATTCACGGTGAAACCGTTCATATAGTGGAAACTATTCTTATAAATGAATTGATTTTATTGCTGAGAATGTTACATGAGTATCTTTTACTAATCTTCTTAGAAGAAAAAATTCTCAATCAGCAATTACTAATTGGAATAAAGCTCAAAAATATAATATGAGTTTTTCTACTGAAAATGATTGGAGTTGGACTGAAACAACTAGAAAAGTCTGAACAAAAACTGATAAACCTGTTTTACATCAATATAAGAAGTTAGACCATATAGTAAGAACTTGATGAAGAGAAGTAACAAATGAAGAAATATCTTATGAAAATACTCTTATTGAAAAATTTGGATATAAGTCTATTCAACTTGGTAACTATATGGATGATTCAACAAGTAAAGTTGCAATTCGAAACTATATATGAGCAATGAAAGACCTTGAAGATGTCTTATGATTAAATATCACTAAAATGAATAGAGAAAGTGGTTTAAGTATTGCTTTTGGTGCTAGATGATCATGAAGTGCTTTAGCTCATTATGAACCATGATATAATATTATTAATCTTACTAAATCTAAGTGAGATTGAAGTATTGCTCATGAGTGGGGACACTTTCTAGATTACTATTTATGAAAACAAAGAGATGGTGCTAATATTACTACTACTACAAAACAAATTAGTAAATATACAAAAGAACCATTATTTAAAAATGATTCAGTAGTATCTATAGTAAATGAGTTAATGGACTATATAAAAAAAACAGAAACAAAATCAATAAAAAAGTTTGAATGAGAAAATAGTACAAAAATATATCCTACTATTAGAAGAACTTATGATAGATTATGATTTGAGAGTACTGTAGAGTATATATCAAAATATAATAAAAATCCTGATATAAAACACTATGCTGAATATTTATCAAAAATTTCAGATAGACCAGTTGAAATTGAAGTAAATATTACTGGTACTAAATTCTATAATGATGCCTTAGAACTAGGAAAAAAATATTGGGCTAGTGATACAGAATTATTTGCTAGAGCCTTTGCAAGTTTTATTGATGACTCTTTAGAAGAAAATTGAATAGTAAATAATTATCTAGTTTCAGATACTAAAGATTCTGAAAAGAATTATCATGTTCACCCTCTATGAGAGGAAAGAATTAAAATTCATAGTATATTATGAAAACTTATAAAAGAAATAGCTTGATCTTAGAATAGATTATACATAAAAAGTATAATCTATTTTTTTAATATATTATTTTTTATATATTCACCTGTTTTTAAACGAGTCATTGTATTTTTCTTTGCTTCAGATATTTCTCATTTATCATTAATAATTGTTTCATCTTTTTTATTTACTAACTCATTTTCAATATTTTGGTAAATCTTATCATAATATTCTTGGTTGTTCATTTTCCATGTAGCAAGTAACTTTCTTTCTTCTAACATCTCTATTTTTCTTTGTTTTTCTAATTTTTCTTTTTCAATTTCTTCAGGTGTTTTCTTTACTACTTTAGGTTTAAATTTTTCAAATTTATTATTATCTAAAGCCCATATAATAAATCAGCAAATCTTACTTTCTTCTTTTGGTTTTTTATTAAGTTCGGTTAATACTTCATTTACTCTTTGTAAAGAATATATTTTTGCAATTCTATCTACTTGAGATTTATCTTCCTTATTTTCTTTCTTAAAATATTTATATAATAACGAGCGAATCTTTTCTTCGTTCTTATTTTTTATTTCTTTTTCTTTAGTTGTATTTATATAGTTCTTATTTGTATCATATTTTCAACTTTCTCTCTGTAATATATTCTGCTTTCAATCCATAATATTATCTACTTTCTGGGTATCTCATATTCTACTTTCTTCGGTATGTGATTTCCTGCTTTCTGACTTATTAAATTTATTTACTAATATTTTAGAGGTATGTGATTTTCTACTTTCTGGGGTATGTGATTTCCTGCTTTCTGCTTTTAGAAACTCTTCATAATTAGATTCTTTATACTCTTGTATTTTATCATCATTAAGAGAAAAATACCTTGTATTATTATCTACTATTTCAATTTGAATAAGATTTTCTTTTACTAAATTATTTATAGCTATTATTTGTTGAGCCTTAGTTAAAGATGTATCCTTTTTGATATTTGATATACTATTAAAGAAGAAGTCATTTATAAGTTCTCATTTTGTAGCAAAATAATTTCTTTTACTTATAAGACTTGTTAGAAGTATTGTTTCATTGATTCATACTCTATGAGCTAATCATATGTTATACATGAAATAACCTTCTTTAGTAAGTTCTTCATGTATTATACTTTTTGCTATTACTTTTTCTGATTTTGGAAATATAAATTTAGAATATTCATAATCATCTACTTTAAAGTAAAGTTTTTTACCTTTACCTAATTTAGTTTTAAGTATTCATTTTTCCTCTAATTTTTTTCTAGCACTATCAAACATAGTTCTAGTTAAGGCAGTTCTTAAATATATATGTTTTTTTTCATGGAAAAAATATCAATCACTATCTAATTGTGAATTATCAATACAATGATTTTCTTTATCTAATAGTTCAGACAGCAAAATTCCAGGTTTTATACCTAAAGTGGTAATAAACCTGTTATCAACTTGAAGCATTCTATTTAGTTGCTTGTCTGTCATAAATAAAATAAATATTATATCATAAACTAAATTAACTCATCATCTAAGCTAATCTTTTCTTTTTTAGGTTGTATTTTTGGTGCAGTTTCAATTTTTACTTTATTTCTCCTTCTATCTAGTTTTTTTCAGTTTTCCTCTATAGCATTCTTAATAATTAAATATTGTCCTTTCTTTCAGTAGTTTTTATACATTATTGCTAATTTAGATAATCAGCTTATTTTATATCAATGTATCATTCATATTTTTATATCTGTATCATCAAATCTTTTAGAAAGAACCAATTGAATAAAATCTTTATCATCCTTCATATCTTTTATATTGTTTACTATATAAGATAGGGAAGACTCAATTTCCAATACAGCTCAATCAATTTTAATTTTTTCAGTTATTCTATTTTTCTTGGAATATTTAAAGTTTATTTTTATTTTCTTATCATCTCATAAATATCAAGTAAAGTTTGGTCTAGGTATAATTATGTCGTAAGTATTGAGGTATGTTTTTTTTCATAGTTTATATTTCAATACAAAATCTCAACTAAAAACTCATCAGAGTAAGGAAAGAATTTTGTAAATATTTTTCTTTATTGCTAGGTTCTTTGTTTCGGTCGATTTTTTAACTACATATATTCAGTTATAAGGAGAAAATCAATTATCTACAGATACTATATAATCTCTAATAGATTTCTTAATTTCTGAAGTTTTAAAAACATATGTATTTTTAGTTTTACATATTCTTAAAAAGTTCTTAGATTGTTCTATTACAGGTTTTCTCATTATTAAGCCATTAATAAGGTAGTTAATAGTTTATATACATAATTTTGATATAATAAATTATATCGTACATAGTTTATATACATAATTTTGCTATATTTAATTTATAAAAAAAATAACAAACTGTGGATGTTGTTTGTTATTTCTTTTACTAAGCTTTTTACTTAAATTGCTTATTACTGCCATCCACCTGCAATAATTAACAATTTAAGCTTCGTTTTTAATATAAAATTATGTCAAAAACTATTATTAATGTACTAATAATTTAAACAAAAGCAAGAGAAAATCAACTTTTTTCTCTTGCTTCGTGTGCTTTACAATCAGTATTAAGTATGTATTACAAAATTATCTTCTGAGTTTATCGCTATTTTATCAAATAAAAAGTTTTTAACATAAAATTTTCTAAAAAGGTTGGGAATTAGTTCAGATTTCTACTCAACTATGTATAATATAAACAGCTTATTTATTTTGTTAAAAAATGCAATGTTAAAAATTGATTATAATGTGTTATTTGCCGTTTTTGTTATTGTTGTCCTAATAGTTTTATTTATTTCTTGGAGATTTTCTAAAGAAAAGGTTTGAAAAAAATCATATGGGATAAAAAAATCTATATTTACACCTACTGAATTTAAATTTTATACAGCTTTAAATGCTTTTTTTGGAAAGCATTGATTACATTCTGAGTATTTAGTATTTTCAAAGATAAGGTTAATAGATATTTTTTATGCTGATAAGAAATGGAATGGAGCAGAGAATAGAAAAATGGTATTTAAAATATTAGCTAAACATATAGATTTCATTATCACAGATAAAAACTGAAGACCAGTACTTCTTATTGAACTGGATGATCCATATCATAAGTGAAGAAATTATTATAGATCTGATGAGTTAAAAAATGATATATGTAAGCATACTTGAATGCCTTTTGAAAGATTTAATGTAACTAACTATTACAATTTTGATAGACTCCACAATCATTTATAAAATTATTAATAAAAGTTTATATTTAATTTTTACTATGTATAATATTAATAATATCATTATATAAGGACTATGAATATTGATTTTTTAACATTCTTGGCTATATTACTAATATTACTTTGAATTTATGATATATATAAATCAAATAATTATTTAAAAACACCAAGATTAAAAACTCTAAAAAAGAAACTTTTAGAGAAAGACATGACATGAACAAAAAAAGAGGCAGAGTACTTAAGTATTATAAGTTTTGTTAATAGGCTAAACCTTAGTTCTTTTCTATTAATACTAATTGCTTTAGCTATTATTATTTCTAATTATTATTAATATTTATGTGAAAATTATTAGATAGAACTGTATTACTTCAATGGTTGAGAGCAAATACTGATTTATATGATAAGGGAAAAGAGGAAGAATTTGAAGAGATATTATCTGAGTTTATAGAAAATTTAAAAGAAGATAATAAATTATAGTAAATATTAAGTTTGGTTAATAGGGGATATAAGAAATTTTTATGTTTCTCATTTAGCTAAAATTGCTAATTTTATTTTTTAAATTAATTGATCTTATGAAAAAACAAGATTTTATTAAGGCTGTAGCTTCAGAAGCTAAATTAAGCCAAGATGCAGTTGCAAATGCATTAAACTCTATGATTGATGTTATTACTGGTGAAATGAAAGCAGGTAATGAAGTAAATATTACTGGTTTTGGTGCATTTAAAGTTTCAAAAAGAGCAGCTAGAAATGGAGTTAATCCAAGAACTGGTGAATCTATTAAAATTGCAGCTATGAACTCTCCTGTATTTAGAGCAGGTAAAACACTTAAAGAAGCAGTTAGATAATTTTTAATATGTTATTTATGAATAATAATAGTTTAGATTACCAAAAGCTTTTCGATGAAATAAAGCAAATTGTTTTATACAAGGATAATGGTTGAGCTGTTTTTATTCAAAACTTAGTTAAGCATTTTTCTGATCCTTATAAATATCCTATTAATTTAAGATTGATGAGGAAATTAGATAATACTTATAAAAAAATTGCTTATGGTTTAATAGATTTCTATTATTATAATGGAGATTTAAAACCTTTTGAAAGTTTAACCGAAGCTTTAGAGAAGCAAGAAAAATGAGATACTTAATTGTATCTCATTTTTTTATTTTAAAAATGTATAGTAATCAATGTTTCTTTTAAATACAGCTCATTTATCAGTTATACAAGCACTCTCATTACATCACTTAGTAATTTTAAATTCAGTATAATATAGATTTTCTGTTTTTTCATTTAGTGCATATCAGTATCCACCTGGTCATCATAAATATACACTAGAAACTAACTCTCATCTGAAGCTCGTGATTCATAGTATCATAATACTTACTATAGTAACGAAAACTATAGCTGATAGAATATTTGTATAGTAGTACCATTTTGGAAGCTTAGATCCTTTAATAATAGCAAGATAATTATTTAATTTTTTCATATCATTAAACTTATCCTTACTCTTAATAATTGCAGTAAGGAGTTCTTTTATTACTTTGACTTTTGCATCTCTTTCTTCAGGAGTTTCATATCAAAGTTCTACATCGATAGGGAATATAGCTTTCTTCATAAACAGGGGTTATATTTATTTTTATTAATTATAACACATTTTTAAAATAAAAACAAAAAACTAAAAGGTTAAAATATATATTTTAATATGTATAATATAAGTATATAAGTAATTTATATTTATGGATAAAAAATACGATAGACAATTTTTTAGTAGAGGTTTTTTTAGATCAACTAATTGAGAAACTTATACATGAATAAGTTTATTATGAAATTATTCTAAACAACATCCACAGTTAGGAATATTTTATAATAACTCATGACTAAAATTTACACCTCATCAAATCTTTAATATTTGAGAATTAAAGAATTTATTGTCGTATCTTAAGAATCCTAGATGAACTTATCTATATAATAAACTCTCATTAAGAATTGAAGAATGAGAGTGACTTTTGAATTTGTCTGAAAAAAATGATAAATATGAATTTTTATTGTCAGCTGAAGAGCTATTTATGTTTAGGGTTTATATAGTGTATTGTATAAACTATATAGAGAGTAGTAAGAATATTGATAGTGTATCTAAAATTAATGTTCAGATTGAAAAAATTATCAAAGAACATTTACACTCTAAGGAAAATATTACTTTAAGTGAATATAATAACTCAATATTTAAAGATAATTTAGTTAAGAATCTGGACTGAGAATATACTAAGATACCTATACCATCAATAGAACATGAATTTCATTGACAAAAGAATTGAGTTAAAACAGGATATTACTTTAAATTATTTCCTGAATACATAAAAATTCTTAGAGATTCAACAGAAAAAGAAACTTGTAATAATACAGAAAGATATCCTATTCAAGTAATAGTTCAAGAATGAGGAATATCTGATATAGTAAATTTTACAGAAATAGAGCTCTATAAACTTTTAAACTATCTTGAAGCAATATTATACCAAAAAGACATAAAAGAATCAGGTAATGTATCAAAAAATGGTGAATTTTCATTATCTATGACAAATGAATATAAATGAAAGAAGTATTTGAATAAAGACACTATATCTAAAGAAGATTATAATGAACTAAAAGAATACCTAGAGATAAAAGATTCGGAATCAATAAAAAATAAAATAAAACTCTTAAAAATTAATAAGAAATTAATATCTAATAAGTATACTGATGATACAACATTAAAAACTCTTGATATTAATGCTAATACTTATACAAACTTCTCCATATCTCGTTCTAGTCTAGAATGAGTTAATGAGGATTCTTGGATATTTCAATTATGAAATATTTCATGAAATAGGGAGTTAACTTTAAATATAGTGAAGTGAAATATTTGAAAATGATGAAAACAATATTTAAGTGTTTGTATATCAGAAAAGGATATACTTGAACTAATTTGCAAGATAAAAGCTTACCTGGATATATTAAATACTCCTATTAATTTTCATCTTAATAAGCTATATAAAAATTTTGAAAATCTCAAATATTTACCCCTATATAATGATTTTAAAATTCCTTAAAATTTATTATCATTATTTATATGAGAACTAAGCGACTCTAAATTCTTGAAAAAAAATCTAATCAAGTGAGAGGAGAGTGAATTATCAATATCTGTTTTTACTCCTAATATTCTGAAACAGTTAAATACAAGTTTATTTGTTTTAAAGAATAGTTTAGAGTGACTACAAGATGAAAGATATCCTATTACTTTACAAGTGAATAAAGCTTGAGAGAGGTTGTGTTATTTTTCTCTTTGATTATGATGAATACTATTACTCATTCATAAACTATTAAATTGAGAAAAGTTTAGTATTGATGCAAAAAATTGAAAATACAAAAGATTAGAGATTTATAAAGATCAAGATAATGTTGTGATAAAATACTATGAGGCTTCGAGTTTATATAATCTAGATACATCAACTGAGATATTTAGTGAAGTATATATCTGAGAAAATATTATAAATACAATTAAAGAATTGGAAAAAATAATGAAAGTTTGAATTAAAAACTTACTGATAAAATCTATTATTTATACGAATAATTATTTAAAATATGAGAGAAAAATATGTAAGGGCTAATGTAAAAAAATTTAAAGATTACCTTAAAGGTAATGAGATGCTACAGCACTATATAAATAGTTATTTATCACTAGTGTTATGGGATGAAGAATGAATTATGAAAAAATCTGTATATAAGAAAGTAGTATCTGAATGATTCAGATTAATTGATCAAAAGAATAGTGATTTTTTAAAATACTTAAAGGATAATTATTATATAAAAAATAATTTGAGTGCAAGTAATGTTTTAGAAGGTTATATATGTATAAAATATTAACTTAAATTTAAATTCTTTTATGTTTCTTAGTAGTAGGGTTACAAGTTTAATTTGTAACATTATTATTATGAACACACTAGCAATGAGACAACCATGAAGAGATTTCAATTTTAATATCTATAGAAAATCTAGAAGATGATATACTGGATCTGTTTCTATACCAAAAAGTCGTATAAGATTATCTACTGAAAAATGAGTATTTTATGAAAACTTAGATGAACTAAAAAATGAGTTAAATAGGATAAAGGATGAATTTAGAGAAAAAGTCGAAGCTTGAATTGATAATAATGATATACTTGAAGAAATTAAAAATAGACTTTCTATATAAATAAAAAAACTCGTGTTACTTGGGTAAGTATTACACGAGTTATTGTTTTGATTTAATCCCACCATCTAGGATCAAATCAAAGTTTGATGTATCTAGAGGAGATTAAAACATAGGTGAAAAACTAATCTTTGCTTTTCGTGAAATATAGATACCACGAATTGGATAAAAATATTTCTGTTCAGACCATGCTTAGGTAAGTATTAAAGAGTCGATTACCTTACTCTTGTGTTTTTGTTTTTATAAAACAATTTGTATATGTTGTATTGAAGTCTTATGTTATATCTATTCTAAAATCTATTACTTTTAATAAACTTAAGAATAGATATAACTCTTCACAACTTTTTATTTTTATTTTCGCTTGATCAGAAATATAATCAGATTTTTGTAGGCGACCTTATTAGATTTTATAAGAACCATTCTACCATAGAAAGAACATGTAATCTATTTTGGATTACATTTTTATTATACTAAGTAGATAAAATATACCAAATTTTTGAAAGGTGATAAATTGGTAAAAATTATGGAAAAAATAAAAAACCCCTTAAAATAGGGATTTTCGAAAAGTATTTTGTATACTTTGTATGAGCAATTTCTTAAAAAATAATTATTGAATTATTAAAGTTTATAATTAAATACAATTGCTGTTGTTAAGGTAAATAGATAGTTGTTCACAAAAATAGTACGATGTTTTTTTAATAATTACAGGTGTCTGAATTCCATAATCCTATACTATTTTCTCTAGCATTTTTCTCTGCTGAATTATATACATCTAATCTTTCATGAGGATACTTTTTATATGAAAATGCATATCAACTTTTTACAAGATTGAGTCATATATCTTCTCAATTTATTTCAACATATCTTAATAATCTTCAATACTTATCTGTATTTCAAGATCATTCTCACTTAATAATTTTTACTTCTTTTCAAGATAATAGTCCTTTCATCTTATTTGATGCTTCTATTCAAAAACACTCTACATCTTTATTTGGATGTTTAGTCTCAGGGGTATCTATTCAAATAACTCTTACTTTATAGTTTGAATTATTACATACAAAACTAAAAGTATCTCAATCAGTTACATATGACACCTTAACATTTATATCAGATTCATAACAATTTAATGTTTTAGAATTATCCGAATCACTAGGAGTTTCAAGAGTTCATCTATTTAATATTTTTATATCTTTTGGTTGTTCAAAAGAATTGTTCATAGAACAAGAATGGCTTAGAGTAGATAAACCTAGAAATAAAAATCCAATTAGTAGTTTTTTCATTGTTTCAAATCTTAAATATTACTTAATAATATTATACATAGTTTTCTCGATATATTAACTTTTGTTTTGTAAGAATTGATTAAATATGATAAAATTATACTAATATGTGTCCTAATAATTTGGATAGCCTATATTTACTAAGTATAATAAAAAAGTGAATAATAATTTAATTAAAAAATATATGAGCAAATACTCAAAAAATTTTAAAATAGTATCATTAGTTATTGTATCTATATTTGTATTGTTTGTATGAGCTATATCAGCTATCTGATGAACACAAGAGGCTTATAAAATTATAGACTACAAAGATAGACTATGAGAGCAGTGAATATCTGCAAACTATTTAAATAGTATTCAAGATATTATTGTTGATACTGCAAATAATGAATATGTTGATGTAATCAATAAATATAAGTGAGATGTAAATATCAATACTGAAAATACTTATTTTACTCAGAAAGATTATAAGAAAGAAGGAATTGCATTAAACAATGTTATTCCTAATAATTCTATAACTTTTCTTCATAATAACTGAGAAGCTTTAGATTCTAAGGACGAAGTAACTATTTGAACGGATTATTATGCAGGTAATGAATTAGCACCAAAAAATCCTACTTCTATAATTCCTATTCATAAACCTTGTGATAGAACAGTAGAGGTAGATAAGTCTATAACATATTCAAATTGTGAAACTTTTATTACTACAGATAATCAACCATTATTTATTTCATACTTTGAAAATGGTAATGAGTATCAATGAGGATGATTTACAATAGTAGAGATTAGAAATAAAGCTGATGATTCATTGGTTAAAAGATTTTTCATGTGAGGATCTAAAATGTGAGATATGAGTATGGATTATGTTTTACATAAATCTTATACATACTGAGTAGTTCAAACTCAAGATAGAACTAATTTATATATTCCATGAGCTTCAGGAAATATTAATTTAGATGGAATAACTACTACAAGTTATGATACTTTAAATCAATGAGAATATTCTATATATTTTCAAAACATTAATAAGTTTGGTTTAAAATCAGATAAAGTTAAAGCTTGATTCCTTGCTATTGTTCCACCTGAAGGAGCATTACAAGATTTTGATTTTATTACTGTTACTGATTTAAATACTACAATATCAAAGAATATTGTTTGAGGATATGTATCAATAAACTATAAAAAAGATGCTAGAGTAAAAATAAATAATCCTGGTAATTATGATTATGATATATTATCAATAGTTCCTGGAATAACTAAAAATGGTAATGAGTTTACTATAGATGAATTACAAGAATGAGATAATATATTTAATGCTCAAATAAAAGATCAAGCAGGTAATGTACTTGATAATAAGCCACTTGTTATTACTGTTGATACAATGCCTCCAGTAATAAGAGCTATATCTCTTGATCATTCTTTCATGAATCAACCAACAACAGATTGAGCTATTGCTATGATAAATTACTTAGGAAGAGATCATGTTAATGATAATATTGATTTTGCTTGAGTTAATTGATTATTTAAAACTCCATTTGCTATGTCTGTTTCTGATAATGTTTCATTATCATGAGTAACAACACAATATTCATTAAGTGCATCTTGATCATATAATAATGTAATAGATTTTAACTGAGTTGATTGAGCTTATACATTTAATGTAGATACTTCGTTTATTTCACCTGATTGAGAAGTAACCCTATATTTTAGAGCCATAGATCAATTCTGAAATATATCTTTACCAAAACCAGTAGTATTTATTATTAATAGACATGCAAATACTCCTAGAATAATTACAAATGAATGAAACGATATTATTACAAATAATACCTCTATAGATTTAAGACTTGAATTAGATGAGGATATAGTAAAAGTATTATATGAATGAATGAACTTAACTGACTACCAACCGTTCTCAACTACTTATACTCCTACAATTCCTTTACAATTAGGTGAGAAAAACTATATATTTAATGCAATTGATATGCTAGGTAATCAAAGTTTGGATTCATCATTATCTATATTAAAGAATCCTACACCTAAAGAATGAATATACTGACAAGATAAAACTATTCAATTTGAAGGATGAGTAACAACTAATAAAATTAATCTTCAAAGGGTAACATGAGATTGAACAGCTTGAGAAGTATTTAGTAGATAATCTGAGTAAAAATATTAAAAGTAACTTTTTTCGGAAAGTTACTTTTTTTAATTTTGTATAGAAAAATTAATACTGTGTTAATATGTGGTAAGTATAATAGAATATTATATATTATGGATTAGCTTATTTTAAGCTAAAAAATCAGGAGAAATACTTTTTTTTAAAAAAGTCTCAGAAATTAATAAAAAATTAATATCCCATATATATAATTTATGATTAATTATTTTAATCATTTATTTTTGTAATAATCTATTTATATGACTGGATGTTTCTTAGTAGTAGGAGAGTCTTTATTTCCTAATACTACTATGATGAATAAAAAAGATAATTTATTAGAGATGCTAGATGAAAAAATTAGAAATAATCATTCTAAAAGATTACTAGCTTGTAAGCCTGATGATGAGGTTACAATAGCTAAAATAGAAAAAGATTTTGAAGATGATATGTCTCATTTTTGAGTACCAAAGCAAGATTCTAAGGAAGTGTTTAATCGTTTAAAGAAAACACATTTATCAAAAAGTTAATAAATACTTATTTATAAGTATAATAGAATAAATTGTAACTTAATTATTATGTCTTTTACACCAACAAATAAACAGTTAGAGGCTATAGAGAAAATGGAAACATTTTGTAAAATTAAAAGCCATAGAACTAATTTTGAGTCAAAGAAAGAGTTTGATGACTATTTTGTTAGGCTTCAAAAAAGAGGTAATAAGGTTGCTAAAAAATATGATTCTATAGCTTTAGGTAAAACTAGTTATGCTGATATAAATAAAAAGAAACAAGAACAAAAAAGAAAGTATTATTCCAGTTATGAAGTTTTAAGAAAATATGCTGTAGAATATATAAATAGATACTTTCCTTCAATTAAACAAACTGAAGATAAGCTACTAGAAAAGAATTCTGACTATTCTATGGTAAATAAGGTATTAAATGGTGTTAAACACCTTATAGAAGAGGAGAAAATGATAAAAAATATGGTTTCTCAATTAAGACATAGATGAAAGAATATAAACTATATTTCAAATAAGCTTTATTGAAAAAAATTTGATGGTTTATTGATTAAAAAGACTATGAATCAACTTCGTTCTGAATGAACATTATTAAAAGAATATACTCTTGAAGATAAATTCAACTATTATAAGTGAAAAGGGAAGAGTAAATTTGAAATTAGAAGAATGTTTATAGAAAGAAACCAGGATAAAGAAGTTGTTGAAAAAACATTAGAAAAAGTTTTTTGAGAATCATGAGAGCAAGAAAATCTAGAAAATTTAATTGAAACATTAAAAAGAAAAGAAGTTGATTGAAAGAAGATTATTCAAAGACTTATGAGAAAAGGGTATAAATACCAAGATATTGTATCTATACTTAATTGATAATCCTTGTAAAAATAAAAAAGATATGCTAAAATATTATTAGTATATCTTTTTATTATGCTAATGAATTGGACAAAGGCAAAATTACATGAATTTTATAAAGAAAATAAGAAAATGATCTTATCAAGCACTCATGAAGAACTAATCGATAAATGAGAGCCTTTTTTAAGTTTTTCAAGAAAGTATATAAAAAATAAGAATAATTTCTGGAGTGTGGGAAGAAAGTGGGATAAAGAAGAACTGATAAAATACTTTAAAGAAAATAAAGATAAAATTGATAGTTATAATTGAGTTTCAATTAGTAAAATTAATGATAAACATGTAAAGAATTTTATGTATGCTCTTAGGTGTGGTAGATATTGATTTTCAAGTTTAACAAAATTATATAAGTATAATGGGTATGAAAAGAAAAGTATTCATTTTATAAAATGGACTAGAGAAAGTTTTATAAAGTATTTTTTGGATAATAAAGAGTTTATAGATAATCATTCAGTGACATATTTAATAAAACATGATAATAAAAAATTTAGGTCATTTTACACTACATTAACAAGGAAAAAATTTTGATTCTGAAATTTAAGGAATCTATATATAAGTTTAGGTTATGATTTTGATAACAGATGATATAAATATTTGTGGAATAAAAAGAGTGTAAGAGAATATTTTAAGAAAAATAAACATATATTTGATAATAAAAAACAAGAATATAGAGTTAAAAAAGATGACAAGCTTAAATCATTTATGAAAATAGTTTCAAAGAACTCTCGTTATAAATTAGGATCGTTGACTAGTCTATATAAAGAATTTAACTATGAACTTCCTGATTATTTAAGATTAAAATACTCTTGAAAATGGAATAGAACAAAATTGATAGATTTTTTTCAAAGAAATAGAAATAAAATTATTAATAAAAAAATTCATAATTCAAAAGATAAGGAAATACTATCTTTTTATAGAGCTATTGTAGGATGAAGATATTGATTTAAATCAATGAAAGAATTATATGCTTATTTTTGAATATCATATAAAAAGAAAGTTGTTACAAGAAAAAGAAAATGGACTAATGAAAAATTACTAGATTTTTTTAGATTACATAAATCTAGAATAATTTGAAAAGGTTATAAGGAATTACAAAATAATAAGGATTATGAGATAAGAAGTTTTTTCCGAGCTACAAGATCTAGAAGATATAAATTCAAGTCTATAGAAGATTATTATAAATCAGAATGAATAGAAATATTAAATAAAAAATGTTATAAATGGAGTAAACAGAAAATAGAAGAATATTATTTAGATAATAGAGAATATATAAATACTTTTGATATAAAAGGTTCAAAGATTAGAGATAGAAAATATAAGTCTTTTAGAGATGCAATTTTTAAAAAATATCATTGATACAATAATATAAATGAAGTGAGAGAAAGGTTCTGAGATCCAAAACATATAATATGATTATCAATAAAGCAATACACAGATAAGATTATTAAAATCTCAGAAAACTGAATAATACCTGAAAAAAATATCTTTATAAAAGAGTGAATGTTTTCTTTTTATGCTCATATAAGTAGAACTTATTGAATAGAAAAATATTTTAAGAAATATTGACTTAGACCAAACAGAAAAAGATGAAGATTTACTACTAAAAAGGAAGTTGATGAATATTATAAAAGACATATAGAACCATTAAAAACTAATGAAAAATGATTTTTAACTAGAACTTGGGTAAAGAAAAACTGATTTTATTCTTGGTATATTAAAATAGCTAAAAAAGAAGTTTGATATGAATGAATAAATGACTTTAAGGAAAAAAATAATATTAGAATATCTAAGATAGTTTTTAATTTTAAATCAAAAGCTGATATTGATAAGTATTTTGATAAATATATTAAACCAAATAATAGTGATAAAAACTATATGAAATTCGACTGGCTAATAGAAAATTGACATAATTTTTGGCTAGTTAGTATAAGGAGTTGTAAATATTGATATATATCTTTAGAAGATTTTAGAGATAAACATAATATAGAAGCTAAAAGAAAAATTAGAAAATTCCCTTCTCAGGACTCATTAAAAGAATATTATCTAAATGTTATAATAAAGGATAGAGAAGATCAAGGTGCTAATATTACCTCAAAATGGATTGTAGAAAACTGATTTTGAGATTGGTATTCAAGAGTTACTTATAATGAATTATGATATAATTGATTAAAAGATTTTAAGAGACAGAATAACATAATATAGGAAAAAATAGCACAATAGTGCTATTTTTAAATAAATAAAAATACCCTTAAACCAAACAGTTCGGTTTGCACCTAGCATGCTTATAAATATAAGCATCGTTCTACCTTACTATTTAAGTTTTATTTATCATCATCGCTTAGAAAAGGGAACTGAAAAACATTTTACTTTATTTTTAGTTTCAGTTAGATTATGAGATTTCTATTATATATTTTTATTTTTGCAATTACTTAATAGAAAAGGTTATAAAGAATTATAGAAAATCGTTTTGAACTGCAGGAAAAAAGTTTGTTTTTTTTGGCACTAACAGTATAATAAAGGTAGAGCTTGGTTTTAGCACTTTTATTTTTATCCCTACTTGTAAACCAAACAGTTTGGGTTAAGCTAATTAAAATTATGAAAAAGATTAAAAGGGTAGAGGAGAATTGAGTTGAAGTTAAGGTTTGAGATCCTTCTCATGTATATTTTATTAATGGATTGCATTATATACCTCTAGCTTATATCGAAGAATTTACTGATTATAGTAGATCGAGAGTTAGATGACTTATTAGAGAGTGAAGAGTAGATAAAAATGCATTATTATATATTACAAATATGATATTCGTAAGAAGAGATTATATTCCTGCACTACAAATGATGTATTTTGCTCCTGATAAATTTGAAAGACAAAATTTTATGATTGATATTTATTATAAGAAACATGAATTGAAAAAGTAGTATATTTACTTTTACATGGAATTGAATATAATTTAGTAAATAACCTTAATCTAAAAGTATGAGTGAAATAAAAGTATCATTAGATAGACAAGATTTTTCTGATTTAATAAATGGGAAAATTGTTAGTAAAGATTCAAATGGTAATACAGTAAAAATAATATTAAAGGATATTTGATTTAATGTTATGGATACTGAATTAGATAATGCTATTAATAAGGCAAGAATGTAATAACTATTAGTATATGAGAAAAAAATTTAAAAAATTGGATACTTATTTAGGAACTATAAAAAATTTAGTATTTTCTGTAGTATTTTTATCGTTATTAGTATCTTTAGTTGCTATAATCGTATCATTAATATTTGATATGGATACATTAGAACTATTTAAAAATATTGAGATGATCTTTCTATCTTTAATGAAAATATTAATAGTATTATGGATTTTAATATATATTTATAAATATAGTGTAGAAAAGAAAAAGTAAGAACATATGTTCTTACTTTTTTATTGGCAAATCTCTTCTAGTATAGGATTATCATTTTCTTGAATATTTTTTATTAACTTATATCTTTTACATTCTTCATCTGATATGGGATCTAATTTATTCCAAGCTTCATATAAAGGTTTGTTTTTATTAGATATTATTCAGTGTCCAGGATAAACAGTACTCATATACATGTATATTCTGGCAACATCTCATTTTATATCATCTGAAGGTTCTGCTTTCCTATCAGCTATTTCCATGTCACAAGTTCAAAATTCTCTTTCTTCTCATGATATTTCAGCAAAAGAATAATTACTTCTTAATGCATTAATAGATCAAATAGTAGGAACAAGGTTATACATATCTGATTGCATATATCTATATTTCATACTTACTTTAGATGCACAGTTTCTTCATGAAAAAGATTTCCCTTTTGAGTCTATACAAGATTCATGTCAATCTCTCCATTCCTTAAATGATTGTCCAAATGCTTCAGCAGGTACTACATGTTCCCATTCTATCTTTTTACTTCTAGATACATATTTTCAATTATCTTGAAATCAACAAGATTCTTTATCTACATATTTATCAGAAGAGTAATCACAAGAACAATAAAAAGTATTTCTTTCTAATTCTTCACTATTATATACAGATTTTTCTAAGTATTTTTTTGATTTTGAAAATGAATCACTAAAAGTGTTTCAATTACTATGTACCTTATCATCTATCTTAATATCTTCTTCAGCTGTAAGAAAATCTATTTTATCACTTATAGCAAGTATAAGAATATATTTTGTAGATCATTCTTTTAGTTTAGGTAGAATTTTATCTATCTGCTTCTTTAGTTTTTCTATTGTTTTTGGTTTTTTCTTATAAATTATCTCTATTTTACCATTTATAAGATCTATTTTTTTCTGAAGTTTTTTATTTGATGTATAATCAGAAGCTTTTTTTTCAACTTTATCTTCAATTATTTCTTTTTCTTCAGTAGTCTCAATAACTTCTCAGTTTTCATCATGACAATGATATCAAATACTTGAACTATTGTGACACCCTTCTGAATTTAACCTACCTGGTGTTCAGTGTACTATTGAAGTAGTAATAAATATAAAAAGTACTCAAATTAATAATTTTTTCATAGTTAATAGTTAGTAAATAATTATTAATATTATACATATAAATCTCGTAATATAAACTTTTAATTTAGTTATTTAACAGTTATATAAGAAATACTTTTAAAATAGTTGTCAAGTTTTTTGACATAAGTATAATAATATTGTAAAATATATATATTAAATGTCAAATAAACGAATATGATTGAATTTTACAGCTACATTTATAAGCAATTTAAACTAAGTATAGTACTATCGTTACTTATGCTTACTTATATCGTTACATATGTTGAAGGGGTAGTAGCATACACTAACAACATATATATTTCTGACTCTTATTTACTAGAACAACAAGCAAAACAAGCTAAGGCTATGTATGGTTTAAGTAATATAGAGGATTTTAAAGTACCTGAAAATGAAAGTATATTAGATATTGAAGATAAATATAACACTATTAAATATAATTTTTCACTAGTAATAGATGATATAGGAATTAATGAAGCTTTATTTGCTTTCCCAATGACATATAACCTAGAAGATTATAATTATGTTAACTCAAAGAAATTAGATGAAAATATTATTGATTTTGAATTAATGGAAGTATCAAATTTAAAAGAAGGCTTTATGATAGGAGGACATTCTTCAGGACTATGGTTTGATGACTCACACTTAAAAAAAGTATTTAATAGTTTAGATCAATTAAATTTCAATGATAAAGTAAAACTTAAAAGAGATGATTGATTAGAAATTGAGTATAAAGTAATAGGAAGAGAAATAAAAGATTTAGATGAAAAAGTAACATTAAGTAATAAATTTTATATTTATACTTGTTACCCAGTATGATCAACTGATCAAAGGCTAATAATAGAACTTCAAGAAATCACAGAGTAGTTACTTAAAAGTACTACTCTTTTTTTTATCTCTTTCTATGAACCATATTGGTGTAATAAATGAAAAAATAGATTATTTTGAATAAATTCAAATTATCTTTTGGGCTGTTTCTTAGTAGTAGATTTACATTTATTATTAAGAAATAAATTATGAGAACACTTGGAACATATAAAACCTCAGCTTCTAGATCAACTACTAGTAAAACAATGGTTGCATTAAGAAGAGTAAAAACAGAAAGAGGTTCTGCACTATCTAATTATAGGAATGCTACTCCAGAGAGAAAAACTTGAGGAAATAATAACTCAATGTTAATACTAGCATAATTAGACCAGGATAAAGGGATACTAATTTGTATTCCTTTTTTATGATTATTTTTCTACTGTTTCTTAGTAGATGTAACACTTAACATTAATTAATATTTATGATTGAAGATATTAAAATGAGTGGTTCAGGTACTAGTAAGGTATCTAATACTCTATCAAGTATAAAAACTTGAACAGATATAAAAACAAAGCTTATAAGGAAGCTTTCTCAATTAGACAAAATGAGAGGTCATAAATTTATGACAAAAGGGATTCTTGATAAAGCTGAAAAAATCTGAAAACAAGATAATGAAGCTGACCCTAAAATACTAGTGAAATATTTCTCACCTAGTATGACTTTTTATATTACTGATATAGATGTGGAACACCCTGAATACAGCTCTGGTTATGTTTTTAATGATCAATATAAGGAATGAGAATTTGGATGAATAAACTTAGTGGATTTATCAATAGCAAAAAATTCTTACTGAATGCCAGTAGAAAGAGATATGCATTTTACTAAAGTGAATATGTCTGAAGTAGTACCGAGTCTTAAAAAAACATTTTCTGAAAACTTAGTTCAAATGTTAGATGATGAAATTAATTGAAATATGCAATATGACAAGGAATGTACTTTTTATTTTGAAGAGTTAACTAACGAATTTGAAGTGGTAAGAAAAATGTCAGATTGATTACAAAACTGGGATGATGTAATTATTTCTCATAAGGATTTAACTTCTGAAGAAAAAGAGTTACCTGAGACAGAATTAACAAAACTTTTCATTAAAAAGCTTAATGAAAGGCTTTAATTAATAATACTATAATATGGATAAACTAAGAAATTTTAAAAATAATTGAGTAAAAAATCCTTCTAAAGTATTAGAGGCTATTAACAAGAAAAAAGATATAACCAAATTACTAAAACAACCTCTATTTCATTGAAGTGATGTAAATATTAAAGAGTTTAAAAATGGTTTATCAAAAAATGGTTGGCTTGGTCAATGAATATACTTTACACCAAATAAGAAGTATGCAAAAACTCATTGAAAAAACCTTATTGAAGTATCAATAAATCTAAAGAATCCATTTATAGTCAAAGGTAATTCCCCCAGTGATGTATTCACTGAAGCAAGAGCAATGTATCCTAAAATAGTTGATTTCAATATATCAGAGGTACTTAAAGAAAACTGATATGATTGAATTTATTATAAGCATTGGGAAGATGAAATTTGAGAAGTTGTATCAGTATTTGATGAAAAAAATATAAAAACAAAAATTTAAAACATTATTTATTTTATTATTAAATTATAAAACATGGATAATTTAAAACAAACAAAAACGAAAGGAATTAAGAAACCTTCTAAAGTACTAGAAAGTCTTAAAAAAAAGAACAAGTACATTAAGTCTTTAGAAAAAAAGTATAAAGATACATTATCTGATTATGCAGAAACAGCTGAAGAACATAGATCTGATGTTATTAGAACAAAAATGTGAGTAAAAGAAGCTACAAGGAGAGATGCAGAAAACTTTGTTAAAGATTATTCCCCAGAATGAGAATATGAAGATTCAGCATGGGAAGCTTGATATTTAAGAGGTATAGAGGATTCAATAAATGATTTAAAACATATAGATAAAGAACCTAAAAAATCTTTTTCTGTTATCCCTGAAGAAATTGATAGGATATCAAAACTTCCTGCTGAAAGTGAAGAAAAAATAAAATTGTCAGAAAAGATTAAGGAAACAATACATAATACAGAAAATAAGGAAGATCTAAGTAAACTAAAGGATAATATTAAAGATATGTATTATTTTGATAATATTAGAAGACAATTTGAAATTAGAGATTTTTATCTTTTAGAAAACAAAGACAAGGTTATAGCTACCGAATATGCAAAAGATTATAAAAATGATGAGCTAAATGATGTTGAAACTATACATGATTATATTACTGCATTGGATAAAAAAGCATACTTTGGATGAAAAGTAGATTTAAATCTAGTATGGACTGAAGATAGAGTATGATTTGATATTATTCATGATACATACATTTGAGAAAGATGATTTTATGTAAATATTGAATATATAGAATATCTTGAAGACCAAGATTGAAGTATTGAAGAAGTAAGAGATGAATTACATAAAATAGCAAATAGAATTAAAGATCATATGGAATATATTGATAACTTTAAAATTTAATTTTTAACTTTTTATATATGGATACTATAAAAAAAACTAAAAAGGTAGGAAAAATACAAAAGAAGAACCCTGTAATGGATGTTCTTAAATCTAAAAAATCTCTTATTGGAAAGATGAGTAAAAACTATAAGAGTAAGGAAAAAGAATTTTTATCAGCTATTAAACAAAGAGAGTGTTTTAAAGATGAAGAATGGTACTGATTCGAAACTAGGAACTGATTTCTTACTGATAAATGAGCAAAAGATGCTTTAGATAATTTTGATGAATATGCATGAGAAGAAGCGACAGCTCATGATCAAGGTTTTTTAACTTGATATGAAACAGCAATTAATGATGTAAATAATTTCTGATGAGAAGTTGAAAGATGAGTTACTACAGAAGACTTAAAATATTTGATAGATAAAAACTTACACTTTAAAAGTATACTTCAATTTCAATTAGAATTGGAGTCATGATGAGAAGCTGAATTAGATTTAACTGGTACACCTGTAAATATGTTCATTAGATGAGATAATAACTCTATTGAATTTTGGAAAGAAGATGATAACGAACCAAGTTATAGATATGATAATACATTTAAATCTGAATATGATACATTTGATGCAGTATACAAGATTATCGATACTATTTCTGAAGTGGATGAAAAGTGGGCAAAAGAATGTATGGAATGTTGAGATCAAAAGGAATATAGGATGTTTGATATGGATTGAACAAACTTAGTTGAATTATTAGTTTGTAATTGATGTGGATATTGAAAACCTACTATACCTCAAAATTAATTTTAAAACTAGCTTTAAAAAGAGACAAAGTCTCTTTTTTTTGTTTTTCAATTTTTCTTCTTCCATGTTTCTTAGTAGATAGGTTATATTAATTCCTAATTTTTATAATTATGTTTTGACTAGAAAGAAAAAGAGGGGAGTTCAAAAGAAAAAATACTCCTAATAAAGTATTAAAAGCCATCAATAAAGCAAAGCAAACTAATCCAGATGTAACTTACAAACCTACTCCTCATGCAAAAACTGAGATGAAAAACAGGTTAATTTCTACAAGAGATGTTGTTAAATCAATTGAAGAATGTGATAGATTCTATGAAAGAGATGATAAAACAGTTGTAGAAAAGAAAATATGAGAGCATATTCTAAGAACGATATATTCATATAATCAATACACTAAAGAAGTATTTATTATTACAACATATCATATTAATAAAAAGAAATTTGCTACTCATCAATCAGACCAATTTTAATTTTATAATTTTAAGATTATGAAAACATTAAATACTCTAGACTACCAACAAGGTAGACAAAGACCAAATAAGGTCATGGAAAGATTAAAAGCAGTCTTTCAACAAAAAAATAATCCTGCTACATTAATTACAGCAGATTATGATTCAAAATTAGTTAGAAATACTCTTGCTACAAAATTTACTCAATATATGAATGGTAAAGAATTTGGAACACTTGAATTTCATGATAAAGAAGGAAATGATATTATTATGGAACAAGAATATGAAACACTTCATATAAAAGTTGATAACAAACAAGTTAAAGATTTTAATTTGAATGAAGTATGAGTAATCAAAAGACTAATTGAAGCAGTGTAATAGGATTAAAGTATTTTAATCCTATTATTTGTTATTAAGCTTCTTACTAAGTATATTAAAAGCAATGTATTTATAACCTGAAAAATAATGGAAAAAAATAAAAACTATTTTGCATTGTGATTAATCGTTATCTGAATAATAATTTCTTATCAAGTAGCTACTAAATATTATCATTTTGTTGTACTTGGTTCTTCATTTGGCTTT
Source organism: uncultured Candidatus Peribacteria bacterium (assembly GCA_964527325.1). Classification (GTDB taxonomy): domain Bacteria; phylum Patescibacteriota; class Gracilibacteria; order BD1-5; family UBA6164; genus UBA6164. Next base: position 25,021 of record CAZGNU010000013.1, read on the forward strand.
ATAGACTCTGCATGATATGAAGTTCCATATCAAGAGACATCAAGTGTTATAGTATGACTTTCTGCTATATTAATTTGTATTTTACTTTGAATTTGAATTTGGTTTACTAAAAAACAAAAACTAGGTTTAATACTATGAACTTCATGAATATTAGTTTGAATATTATCTCATTTAATTTGGTGGGGAATAAATCCTATGTATAGATTCGATGAACATCCTGAATCATATTGATATATGGATTCTAAAGAAGAATATATTGAGGATACAGATAAATATATAAAGTTATTCAATAAATACTGAAGTAAATTTTGAAATAACTTCAGACCACCTCATAGCTTAGAAGAACATATAAAAATAATTGATTCAGCTATTGTATGAAATTATGTAAGAGTATGGAGTCAAGCTATAGATTCTGCAGGAGAAATTTATTGATATGATAAGTTATTCGAAAAACTTAAAGATAAAACAGCAGAAACTTACTATATAGAAAGAGTTTTTTATTATTCAAGAGAAAATCATTATAATTGGTTATATGATAGTTACGAATGATTTTATTATCTTAAAGACAATTGAACAACAGAATCAATAAGAAAAGCTTCACAAATGTTATATGAATGATATGAGGCAAATAAATGAAAACCTGAAATAGATTTCTTTGAGTTAGATGATGATTATATTGATCTAGCAGATGACAAATACTCTAGAACAATATCAAATGAAAAATGATTAAATCATAGAATGCTTTCTTGGTATTCATATAAAAAAGATAAATTTTTCCTTGATGAAAATTGAGATTGGTATATGGAAAAAGACTACTATATGAAGAATGAACATGATAAAGTTAATTGGTATTAAACTAGAGAATTTTCTCTAGTTTTTCTTTTGTAAAGGTTAAAAAAGCTTCTCAACTAAGTATAATATAAGTAATTATATCCTAACTATTATATTATGTTTGATAAAGATTTTTACCCTACACCAAATGAGGTTATTAAGAAAATGTTAGAACCCTATATGACAGATTCTTGAGAGTATGTTAATGAAAAATATAACAATATTTTAGAGCCTAGTGCATGAAAATGAAATATTGTAGATTATTTAAAAGAAAAAGCCTGGCATTATAGTAAGAATAATGTTTATGTTTTGGAAAATAACTTTGAATTAAAGGAAATATTAAAAACAAAAAATGTTAGATTTCTTGGAAACGATTTCTTGAAATATAATGATGATATTAATTTCGATTTAATAATAATGAATCCACCTTTTAGTAATTGAGTTGATCACCTATTAAAAGCATGGGATATTATACAAAATTGAGAGATTGTATGTTTACTTAATTCAGAAACATATAATAATGCTAATACAAAGAAAAGAGCACTTCTAAAATCGATTGTTGATGAAAATTGAACTACTGAGGAATTATGAGATTGTTTTTCATCTGCTGAAAGAAAAACAAATGTTAATGTTATTATGGTAAGATTATCAAAAGAAACAAAATCTAAGTTTGACTTTGACTATGATAAATTTAGTAAAGAAAGGAAAATAGATTTAGATGAAGAATACATTGAAAAATGAATAGAAAATAAAGATGTTCTTAAAAATATAACTCGTCAATATAAGGAGACTAAAGAATTATTTATTGAAACTCTAAATCATATAAATAAATTAGCTTTATATACTAAAACACTAACTTGAAACGAGTACTTCAAAATTGAGGATTACTTATTAGGTTATTGATGACCTAATGAAAGGTATAATAATTATATGTGAGAATTAAAGTTACAAACATGGAATAGGCTTATTGATAAAATATGAATAAGAAAACATATGACTAACGATTTAAGTTCAAATTTTAATAAGTTTATCCAGGAGCAGTGAGATGTTGAGTTGAATGAAGAAAATATTAAAGAATTGTTATGAATGTTATTGCTTAACAAATGAAATATTTTAGAAAATACAATTCCTGAAGTATTTGATCTATTCACTAAATATTATAAAGAAAATAGAAGCTATGTAGAAGGTTGGAAAACTAATGATAGATTTAAGGTTAATAAAAAAATTATTCTTCCAAATTATGTAGATTACAAAGATCGGTATAGTTCTAATAATGGTTTTAGTCTATCATATAACAGAAGATATCAAGATATAGATAAGGTTATGTGTTACATAACATGAAAGGATATGAAGGATATTATAACTGTAGAGGATGCATTAAAAGCTGATTTTGCAGTTTGAAGAAAATTAACTGAGTCAACATTCTTTAACTTAAGATACTATAAAAAATGAACTCTACATATGCAATTTAAAGATGACTTTCTTTGGCAAGAGTTTAATATGAGAAGTTGTGCAGGGAAAAACTGGTTACCTGAAAATGAAAAGAAGGAGTGGGAAGAAAATAGTAGGGCAATAAAAGTATTATAAAAATTTTATATTTATAGATTACTAAGTATATTAATTATAGTAATACTAATTACATATATATGTTTCAAAAATTTAAAATTATATTTTTTGATATATTAACCTTCTTATGATTTTTTAATAAGAGGGTTCTTATAGAGAAAGAAATTATAGTTGAAGAAGAAACAATATATATCAAGTTTATTGAATCAGTTAGGAAAATAATTTTATTCTTTTCTTGTTTTTTTAATATCCTTTCATCTAAATTCATACGATTCTTATAAGAATTAAATAATTTTATTACAACTCTATTTTTAAATAGAGGTATTATTTAATTTTTAATTTTAATACGATGACATTAAAAGATACTAAAGTAACTAATAAAAAAGTTATTGAAAAAACAACTACAAGTATTGTTTATGAATCAAATCTATTAGCTATTATATGATTTATAACATTATTTATATGAGTAATAATAGGAATATGAACATTTGATATTATTAATATATTTTCATACGAGACTACACATAATTATATTTGAGCATTAAAATTTGAAATGTTTTTTTTGTTTTCTGGTATAATTGTAATGTGAATAGTGTTCTTTATTACAGGATTAACTCATTCCAATATTATTAAAAAAAATTACTGAACTCCTATAATTTTAATGTTAGTTTGATTATATTTATTTTGATCTATGGAAATTATATCAATTTCAAGGGTTTGAAGTTTAGATCAGGATTTATTAATAAAATATAAGGTACAATATGTTGATAATAATTCTAAAGGAAAATTTACCTCTGTAAATAATATGTTAGAGGAAAGAAAAGAAATATGTTATTTTACTCAAGTATTAAATAATGAAACTTGAGATATAGTAGAACACGACTTAAATTATTGTATTATAAAAGATAATTTTTCAAAAGAAACAATAGATACTGCAAATAAATTAAAAGATAATTTATTAGACTCACTTAATAGTAAAAGGTATAAAGTTGATTTTATATTACTAAATGATCAAAATAAAGAAGTATGTAACCATCAAGTAAATGACTTATGGTTATTATGATGAACTTTTTATAAATTTTGAAAATTAAATTATGAAGGACTCACTGAATCACCAAGTTATATTAATCCAGATTGAATAATATATAATCAATTTGATATTTTTAATATTGATTCATGTAATATTAAAAAGGTATGAATTAATGGAAATAAGTACTCAATACTTATTAAATGAATGGGTAAAAATTCATCAGATCTATGATTTATATTATCAGAAGAAACTATTAATAAATGATTTATAAAACTCAAATCTCTACCTATTACAGATGATGAAATTGAATATTTGATTGAAGATAATTAGTTAAAATAAAAGAATAGGTTTGTTCCTATTCTTTTATTTTATTATTTTATTTATCAAATTTTTTAGTTTCTGTAATATTGTGTTTTTTCAATCACTAAATATAACTGAATTAAATTCGATTCAAGGAAATTCTTTTAAATATACTAAAGTATGAGAGCTTCAAACAACTGTTTTATCTATAGTATATTCACTATCTACCTTTAAATGTTTTTTAGCTATTTCTTGATCAGATTCATAACCTGATTTTGAATTAGAAAAAATTACTTTAGTTCAATGTGTAGAATATATATCCATATTTTAAGGGTTAATGAAATAATTATTCCTCTAGTTCTCTGTGTTTTTCCATCTCAACGAATTTTTGTTTATGCTTATTAAACATCAATTCATTACTTCAAATAGGTCAATTTCTATTTTTTCTAATAAAAACATCTGTAACTCATTTTTTTTCAGTAAATTCATCGTAATACTCTTCTCTGTATAACATCATAATTATATCAGCATCTTGTTCTATTGATCCTGATTCTCTTAAATCTGACATTATCGGTCTTTTATCAGGTCTTTGTTCAACAGCTCTAGATAATTGAGATAATGCAATTATTGGAACTTCCAATTCTCTAGCAAGTCCTTTTATTCATCTACTTATTTCACTGATTTCCTGAGTTCTATTTTGACTACTTCAATTACTCATTAATTGTAAGTAATCAATAATAATAAGATCTAATCATCTCTCCATTTTTAATCTTCTACATTTACTTTTCAACTCTGTCAGATTTCATCAAGCAGTATCATCAATAGAAATTTTAGCATTACTTAACTTATCCATTGCATCTCAAATTTTTGCAAATTCTTCATCTGATAATTCTCATTTATCTAATTTCCATGAATCAATTCACATAGTACTAGAAAGCATCCTATCAGTTAATTGTTCTTTACTCATCTCTAAAGAAAATATGGCTACATTTTTTCATTTAAATCAAACATTTTGAGCAATATTTAATGCAAATGCTGTCTTTCACATTGATGGTCTTGCTGCTAATATAACAAGGTTTCAAGGTTTTAATCCTCATAATTTGTAATCTATATCTTTAAATCATACATGAAGTCTATTATTTTTTGCTAGTTCAGGATTTTCATGAATATCTGCAAATTCTTCATATCTATTTTGAAGTATTTCATTAACAGGAGTAAGTTTATTTTTTATAAAACTTTGGGTAACCTGAAATAGTGATTTTTCCGATTCTTCTAATAATTCTGAAATTTCTTTTTCTTCATCAAAAGAAAGTCACATAATTTTATTAGCTGAACTTCATAATTTTCTTAAAATTGATTTATTTTTTACTATTTTAGTATATTCCATAACATTTGCTGTTGTTGGAACTATCTCAGTTAATTCAGTAAGGTAGGTAATACCTCATACCTTATCAAGTTGTTTTTTATCCTCTAATCTTTCTTTAATTGTAATTAGGTCAATTGGTCTATCTTCTTTATATAACTCAAAAATAGCCTCATAAATCTTTACATTATGATTATCATAGAAATCTCAAGGAACTAGTACATCTCAAACATTAATAATACAATCATTATCGATTAAGAGACTTCATAAAACTGATTGTTCTGATTCACTCGAATGTGGTGGGACTTTCATCATAAATATTGAACAATAAAAAATAAATTTAATATTATTATACTTATATTTTTTAAAAAATTAACCTTTTTATTAATCAACTTGATTTTTTCTGTAAAAAAGTATATTATGTATATATTATAAGTATATATATTGTATGTATTACAAAAAGTCTAAAAAATTATATATACATGTAGATTGTGATTGTTTTTTTGCTAGTTGTGAAATACTAAGAAATCCTCATCTAAAAGGGAAGCGAGTCTGTGTGTGATGAGAGATAATAATTGCTTGTAGTTATGAAGCTAAAGCAGTATGAATAAAAACATGAACACCTATATGGGAAGCAAAAAGAATACTCAGAGATACTGGGTATTATTTTTCGCCAGACCATAATTATTATACATATATATCAGAAAAAATTGAGAAATATCTTACTTATAATACTTTAAAATATGAACCATTTTCTATAGATGAATGATTTTGTGATATAACATGATTACCTGAATTATATAAAATGACTGTAGGGCAATATTTAAGGAAACTTCAGAAAAATATACTTAAAGAAATATGAATACCAGTAAGTATATGATGTGCAAATACAAGAATCAAAGCAAAAATTTATTCAAAACTTAATAAACCTTATTGAGTTTATATATGACATAATACCGAACAAGAAGTAAAATTATTTAAGAAATTACCTTTAAAAGATATTCCATATATAGGGAGAGCATACCAAGAAAGGTTTAAATATTCATGTAAGACTATATATGACTTCGTTCATCTATGATTTTGGAGAATAAAAAAAGAAATAGGGAAGAACTGAACTGATTTATGGCTAGAATTAAGTTGAGTTAATTCTTTTGTAGTAAAGAAAACACCTGAAGCTAAATCTATATGAAGGTCTAGGAGTTTTAATAAGCAAATGACATCAAATATAGATTTTCTAAAGGAGCAATTACTACTTAATTTTGATAGAGTTTACGAATCTATTTGTGATAAAAATATAGAAGTAAAAGTAATATCAATAATGCTCAGAGATAAGAGTTTTTACACTTATATATACGACTACAAATTACCTGAACACACTAATTTAAGAAAAGTAATTTTAGGGATAGTACTAGAGTTATTTAATAATAATTATTCAGCTGATAAAACATATAGATCTACATGAGTTATTTTAGCTGATTTTAGAAGCTATTTACCAAAACAAACAACAATATTTGATAAACCTCTAAGAAGTAAAGAAAATGAATATAAGCTTGTTAAGGCTGTAAACTTTTTAAATGAAAAATACTGAACTCATAAAGT
>CAZGNU010000014.1:0-19286 GCA_964527325.1 uncultured Candidatus Peribacteria bacterium
AAAACTAGTTATTAAAAATTGATTATTTTTCCCGCTACGAAAAAAAGAGCCAGAAAAAACCCTTTTTAGGGTTTTTTCTATTTAATTAATAACTCTTTTTTATTATTTTCAAGAGTAAATATTTTTTTTCTTTTGTTATTTATTACTTTTTCAGCAATTATATCTTCAATATTATCTACTATAAATCTTCTAACTGCTCTTGCTCAGAATTCTGGATTATATACTTCTCTTGTAATAAAATTAAGTACTTTGCTATCGTATTTTAATTTTAGATTTTTTTTGTGTAATCTTTTTTCTAGGTCTTTCAATCATAATTCAACAATTTTTTTGATCATATTTTTATCTAGAGGATTAAATACAATTAATTTATCTATTCTATTTATAAATTCTGGAGAAAAATAATCAGTTAAATTTTCTTTTATATTTTTTGCCGCTTCTTCATAATCATTCAATATTTTATCTTCTTCTTTATCTTTTATATGAAAACCGATTTTTTCAGCTTTTTCAGTGAATTCTTCTTGTCATATATTAGAAGTCATAACAATTATTGTATTTTTGAAATTGATTTTTTTTCATTTATTGTCTGTTAATACTCATTCTTCTAAAATTTGAAGTAAAAGATTATAAACTTCAAAATTTCATTTTTCTATTTCATCAAATAATATTACTGAGTATGGTTTTTTTCTAACTCTCTCAGTTAACATTCATCATTCTTCATATCATACATATCAGGCTGATGATCAAATTAGTTTATTTACTGAAGTTTTGTCAGAATATTCACTCATATCAATTTTTATAAGAGCATCCTTATCATCGTAGAATTTTTTAGTAAGTACTTTTACAATTTCGGTTTTTCATACTCATGTTGGACCTAAGAACAAGAAACTTCAAAGGGGTCTATTTGGATTTCAAATACCTGCCTTACTTCTCATTATAGATTTTACTATAGCTTTTATAGCTTTGTCTTGTCAAATAATTTCTTTTTTAATTGATTGAGGTAATAGTTTTAATCTATCGGTTTCATCTTTACTTAAGCGAGAAACTGGTATTCAAGTAGACATACTAAGTACTTTTTGTACATCTTCTCATCATACTGTCATTCTTTCTTCTTTAGGTATTGTGAATTTTTCTTTTAACTCTATTATTTTCTTTTCTAATTTTGATTTATCTTCTTTTAATTTTGAGGCTTTTTTATATTCTTGAGCAACTACTGCTAATTCAGTTTCTTTATTTAATTTAAATATTTTTTCTTTTATTTTTTTAATTTCAGTTTCATCAAAATTGTATTTCATTGATTTAATACTACATGCTTCATCTATTAAATCTATAGCCTTATCTGGTAGGTTTCTATCTGTTACATATCTTATTGATAAGTCAACAGCATCTTTTACTGCTTCATCTGAAATATTTAAATTATGGTATGTTTCAAAAGAATCTTTCAGCGAATTTAAAATACTTATAGATGTATTTTTTGATGGTTCATTAACTGTTATTTTTTGTAATCTTCTTTCTAATGCTGAATCTTTTTCTATGTATTTTTTAAATTCATTTCAAGTTGTAGCTCAAATAATTCTAATTTTTCATCTTCACATTGCTGGTTTTAGAATATTTGATGCATCAAGCGTTCATTCTGCTCATCATGCTCAAATAATAGTATGTAATTCATCAATAAATAATATTATTTCATTTTCTACTTTTGAAGCTTCTTCAATTACTTGTTTTATTCTTACTTCAAATTCTCATCTATATTTAGTTCAAGCAACTAAAGAAGACATATCAAGAGCTAAGATTTTTTTATCTTTCATTGAAAATGGTACATTTCATTCATTGATTGCAAGTGCTAATCATTCAGCTATTGCTGTTTTACCAACTCATGGTTCTCAAACTAGTACAGGATTGTTTTTTGTTTTTCTGTTTAATATTGCGATAAGTCTTTCTATTTCATCATCTCTTCAAAAAATATTATCAATTTTTCATTCTTCTGCTTCTTTTGATAAATTAGTAGAGAAAAAATCTAATGCTGGAGTAGTAGAGTCATTTTTTTTAGCCTGTTTAGTATTTCAATCAAACGGTGTTTGTCATGTTGTATTTCAAAATAAACCTTGAGTTAGAGCTCCAAGTAGTTTATTAATACCATCATCTCATTCTAAATTTATTTCTGCTTTAGTTCACTTAGCAATACCGTCTATTACTCATAGCTCATTTAATTCTGTTAAATTTTTTTGTACATCACTTGGAGTAATGCCGATATAATCAAGAAAATTAACTAACCATGAATCATTTGTAAGTATTGATAATAGAAAATCTTCTATTGATGCCTTTGGTTTTGAGAAGCTAGCAGCAATTTTCACACTTCATAAAATAGCACTTTTTAATCTAGCATTCATTCAAGCATATACTCAAACTCTTTTTTGGTAAGTTTCATTAAAAATACCCTTATTTAATATTTCTAAAGTTAGTTTTTCATTAATTCAGTATAAATTAAATATTTCTTTAATTCAACCTGCTCCATTTTTAACTATTTCCATAAAAATATCTTCAATTCAAAGCTCTTTTAATCAAATCTCTTTTATGTTGTTTTCTGCATTAACTAATGCTTTTTTATATCAGTCTGAAAAATTATTATATGACATGTTCTAAAATTATTTGTAAGTAGGTAAAAAATTACTATAATCATTATATCATAAAAATGAGCATAACAAAGTTTGCTTACACAATTTATGTTAAAAAGTATTTGACTATTTTTTCATTGCTTTTCTAATTAATTTTTAATTAAAATATTATGTCTAAAAAAAATTGGTTTCTACTTGCAACTTGATATATAGCAGGATGAATTATATGAGCATTATATAATAAGAAAAAACCTACTCAGCTTAAAAAAGAGCTTGAAAATTCAAGAAAAGAGGGTGAGTGAGATTTTAAAGTTATGCTTAATAATTTTATTGATACACACTCAAATTTGTTGGAGGATTTAAAAACTCATGTTTTAACAGAAAAAAACAAGAAAATTTTTAATGATAAAAAGGATGAATTATTAGAAATTGTAGATGTTTATAAAAAACAGTGACTAGAACTTACTGATGAACTAAAAACTAAGTGAAAAGTTTTTTTAACAGAAGCATCGGAAAAACTTGAAAATCTTTATGAAGAAAAGAAAGAAGAAATTGAAGAATTAAAAAAAGTAGCTCCAGAAAAAGCTAAAAAAATAAAAGAGGATTTAAAAGAAGTAGCTAAAACTGCAGTTGATGAGGTTAAGAAGAAAGTTAAATAAAACATTAAAAGACGGAGTCTTACTCCGTCTTTTTTTTGTCGAGCTTACAGCTCGGCTTCCAGCCAACCACCATGAACCATATAACGGCCTGGTGTTTCGCTTTCAACTAATGCTCTGAATATTCCACTACTATCCCAGAAGGAACAACCACCAATAGAATATTCATCTTCAATCATTTCAGAACAATTATTTCTTGTTTCAATTATTAATTGTTCTGACCACTCCATAATTTTTTCAGGGTGGTTCATGTTGATCTGCTTATGTTTTTTTGAAAAGCTAACTTGGCTAGCTATAATAATAATAATTACAATAAAAATTGAACAAAAAATATTTTTCAGATCCATGATATTCTCCTTATATTTTGTTTTTGTTTTAAAATCGTACTATTAAAATAAATAAAAAACCAAAAAAGTCAAGTAATTTCTTGACTTTTTTTTTGTTAAGTTTTTATGAATTCAAAGCTTCATATACTTCACCAGCAATTTTGATGTCTGGAGTTAGTGTTTTTTCTCATTTATGTCATTTAGCAGGGCAGGCCATGTTTGGGTTAGCTCTCATGAATTGTAATCATTCTATTTTTCTTAGTAGTTCTTCAGAATTTCTTCATTGAGCTCAAGAAGTTACTTCAATACCTCTTATTATCCCATCAGGATCAATTATAAAAGTACCTCTGCCAGCAATTCCTGATTCTTCATCTAGAATATTGTATAAATATGATACTTCAGTAGAGTGATCAGATAGCATTTTAAAAGGGAATCATTCCATTAGTTTTTCATGTTTTACCCAGGCTCTGTGTGAAAATACTGTATCAGTTGAAGCAACTAACATTTCTACTCACATTTTATTGAAACTTTCTTCTTGTTCAGCTAAGTCTTTCATTTCTGTAGGACATACAAAAGTGAAATCAGCAGGGTAGAAAAATAACACACCCCATTTTCATTTTAAATCACTTGTACCTAATTTTCAATCAGTATCAGTTTTAGGATTATAATAAGGTAAATCAAAGCTTGGAGCTTCAGTATCTATTTTAGCAATAGTAGGGAAATTTAAATCTTCCATATTTATTAATATTATTATATAAAATATAATGAGAATAATTCTCATATAAAGATATTATTTGTACAAAGAAAAAAGTCAAATAAAAAAAATGAGATTTTTTCTCATTTTTTTTATTTTATATTAATGCTTTTACTTATCTTACTTGAATAATATTCATTATCAATAGCTTCAATAGTGATATATTCTTCTTTCTTTTTTGATGCTGGTATAAATATTTTTCATGTAAATGATCCTCATTTTTTGTTATTTACTTCTATTTCTCTGACAAGATATTTTCAGATGTAGATATTTATTTTAATTACCGGATTACTACTTTTGTAAGCAAGTTCTATATAATTTTCTCATAGTTTTAATTCTTCATCATCTTCAAGAGTTGTTTTGATTGTTATTTCTGAAGGAATTCACGATCTTTTACATTCTTCATTATTAATTTCTGTAACTAAATTAGAAATATTTCAATATTTTTCAGTAAATTCTGGTGATTTTGACCATTCTATTACAGGATTTTGCCAATTTTTATTTTCTGGACTTAATGAATTAAATTCTACTAGAGTAACTGTCTTTATAGCTGCATCAGGAGTGTTTTCTGTAATTTTTCAATTACATAACATATCTACTTTTATTGATTTAAAACTATTATCATAACTACTCGGTTTGTTTATAAATAATCATTTAACAATCTTAGATATATTAGTTGTTTCAGGGTTAGGTAATAGTCATGATATTTCAGATATATTAACTTCTTTTACTCAAGAGGGTTTATTCCATTTTATTGCAGTTTTTCATATATGTGCAAAATTCATATAATCTCTCCAAATTGTTCAGGCTCACTCAAGTCAGTTTCATTTATAGTTTAGTTTGGTTCAGTCTGTATTTCATACCCATACAGCAGTTGTAATTTGAGGTGTGTATCATACAGTCCATAAATTTGTTGGATAAATATCTTTTCTTCAATTTTTCATGTATTGTTTTGTAGATGTACCAGTTTTTGCTGCAACAATTCTATTATTTAAACTTAAATATGGATTCCATGAAGCAGGACGAGCTGATAAATTACTTAGTATACTATTTATTATATATGATTGATCCTTTGAAATAATTTGTTCATCATCTTCTCTTTTAACTTTTTCTTCTATAATATTTCATTTTGAATCTACTATTTTCATAATAGGAGTTATTTCTTTTTTTACTCACATATTTGCAAATACACTATATGCTTTTGTTAACTCTAAAGGAGTCATTTCTCAAGTTCATAATGCTAATGGAGCTCAATACATTTGATGAGTTTTTAATGAATCTACTCAAAGTTTTTTCATAAAACTAACTATTGATTGTTCTCATCCGGCTAAAAAAAACATTTTTATAGCTGGAATATTTCTTGAGTTATTAAGTGCAGTGGATAAAGTCATTTTTCACATAAATTTTCAATCAAAATTTTCTGGAGTATAATCATTTGAAAATTTTGTTTCTAGGTCATATATAGGAGTTTCAGTTCATATTTGATTATTGTATATTCACATAGAATAAACAAATGGTTTAAATGTACTTCATGGTTGTAATTTTGAGGTGATAATATTTACATTTCATTTATTTTCCACATCAAAATAGTCTTTTCATCATACCATTGATAAAATTTCTCAAGTTTCATTATCAATACTAACTAAAGCTGCATTATTAGCATCAAATTTTTCTGAATTGATTTTTGTTTGTTTTTCAATTAATGTTTCTGCTTTTTCTTGAAGTTTTGGGTTTAAGGTTGTATATATTTTTAATCAACCTATACTAACTATTTCTTGACCAAATTTTTCTTCTAAATATTCTTTTACATAAAATACAAAATGTGGTGATTTTATATTTTCTTTTGCTTTAGTAAGCTTCATTCATATTCATCATATAATTGATTCTATATATTGATTAAAGTCAATATAATTATCTTCAAGCATTCTTCATAAAACCCTATCTTTTCTTCATGTTTCATATTCAATATAATTTTCACCAGATTCAATTCTTATACTATTTAAAAAATTTATTAAATCAGAATATTCAATTATTGCACATCAATCATTATCAATTCTTATAGGATTTTTGAAATAATCTTTTTTAATATTACATATTAGAGTTTTGTTTGTTCATTCTAATCTACTAGCTTTTAGGTTTTTTATAAAATTAACAAAAATAGATAACATTTCATTATGTATTTCTTTATCTTTTTCTGAAATTATTTTTATTATATCATCTTCGTTTTTTGATGTATATACGTAGGGATATCAAATAACTCTATCAGGATGATTGTATGGAGAATAAAAAGTAGGTCATTTAGGAAGGGAAGCAAGTATAGATGATTCTAAAATTCAAATATCTTTAGAGCTTTTGTTAAAAAATGTTTTTGCCGCTTCTTCTATACCAAAAGCATTATGTCAGTAAGAAATTTTATTTAGATATAATTCTAATATTTTTTCTTTTGATATACTTGAAGTTAGTTTATATGCTAGATATATTTCTTTTATTTTTCTATCTATACTTTTTTCGTTTTTTATAATTGTATTTCTGATTAATTGTTGAGTAAGTGTAGATGTTCATTTTATTCAGCTATTATTTCATATTACATAATTAATTCAAGCTCTAATAATTCAAATAATATCAACTCATGGATTTGTCCAATATCTTTTATCTTCAATTGCAATTATTGCATTGATCATATTATCATTTATTTCTTCTATTGGAACATAAGTTCTTTTTTCTTTGAATATTTTATATAATTCGTTTCAATCTCTATCATAAATTATAGAAGTTTCAGCAATTTCTAAATTTTCAAGCTCACTTATTTTAGGTAATCAAACTATATATTTGTTATATAAGAAAAAACCTCATGCAGCTGTTAACACAATAAACATTAACAATAAAATAATTATTATTTTAAGAAATCAATTTTTTCATCTCTTTTTTAATATTTTTTTTGTCCTATTATTTTTTGTGTATGTGGTTTTAAGTTTTCTTCTTTTTATTACCATATTATTCTTTTAAAATTTAAATTTATTTTCCTCACTTAAATAATCTTCTCATATTATTATTTCTATATTAGCTCATTGCTTAGAATATTTTGGAGCGTCTGTTTTTATAAATTTTCAGTCAAAAAATTCTTTTAATACTTGAATTACTTCAGAATCAACATCTATATTATTATAAAAAATAATTGATTGTTTGTATGATTCTTTTGTATTTCAAATAGATTTTCTAAGTGGAATATTAAATCAGTATCTAACAACATTATTACTTAATTTTCAGGCTAAATGATTAACATTTAGGGAATTAAATATATTTATAGAATAATCGTCTCACAAAATTTTAGGGTGATTAAAAACTATATCTGTATATTTGTGTAATAAAGAGTAGTTATTTAATTTTTCACTATTAGTTCATTCAGCTAGTAGTACTGCCATTCATCAGAAAAATTCTCTATTAGGAGTGTATAAAAATCATCATTTCATACAATTATCAGCTCAATAAAAACATGAATCATTTAGATTTGATGAGATCACTTTAAAATTTGAAGTTGAGTTAAGTTGGTATGCTAGCTTGATAATTGTTGAAAGTTTAATATCAGTATAAACTCTATTAACAAAAACTTCATACAATTCTTTTATTTTTAATGGGGAAGTTAAAAAATAACTTCATGATAATTTATCTTTTATAGATTTAATAACCTGTTGTTGTCTCATAGATCTATCAAAATCACTGGTTGAATGTCTACTCCTAGCATATTTTAGTGCATTATCTCAATCAAAAATCCATGTTCACTTTTTAAAAACCAGTGTTTTGTATCACCAGTTTCAGTCAGGATATTCGCTGTCAACAAAATGAGTTGGTATTTCAATTTCTATTCATCAAATTGTATCAATAATATCAATAAATCATTTAAAATCTACATTTATAAAGTAGTCAATTTTTTCTCAAGTAATATTTGAAACTTTCTTTTTAAGAATTTCCATTCAAGTTTTAGTTGATCAACTCTCATGTTTATATATTGCATATAAACCGTTAATTTTTCAATTACTTTGTTTGCCTGGATATTCCACGAATAAATCTCTAGGAATAGATAACATACTTACTAGCTTTGTTTTTGTATTTATGCTAGCTAAAATAATAGTATCAGTCAGGTTAGGAGCATCATGAGTTCATCATCACCTTCAAACAACTAATATATTTATTTTATCATCTTCACTACTCTGATTTTTATCAGATTTATCTTCTTCAGTTTTTTTATCATTTCAATTATTAGTTTGTGATTCTTCTTGGGTATTTGGATTAAGGCTATTATCTTTATCTACTTTGAAATCAAAGAAATCTATATTTTTTATCAAAATTATTCCTAACAAAAAGATCAGACATAATGCTACTAGTCAAATCATGTTTGGTACTAATCTAGAGTTTTTATTAATAGAATTTTTTTTGAATCACATGCATTAATTTTAATTAAAAAAACTTAGCGAGAATATTTTATTAAAAAATTAAAATAATACAACACATTTTTTGAGTTTTTTATTTTGAGTTTTTTTGAGTTTTTTAAAATTTAATTTTTATATTTAAATATATTAAAAAATAAAACATAATTTTTGTCAATCTAAAATTAAATTTTCTTTTTAAAAATTACGATTTTTAATTATAATTAAATACAATTTATTGTTAATAAAAATTTTATGAAAAAACAAACTAAAAAAGCCTTCACCCTAGTCGAACTAATAGTAGTAATAATAATCCTAGCAATACTATGAACAATAGCCTTCATATCACTACAATGATATAGTAAATCAGCAAGAGATTCTACAAGAATCTCAAATTTAAGTACAATGAAAACATCTCTAGAACTGTTTCACTTAGATGCATGAAAATATCCATTACCAACTGACTCTTTTACAGTAACATATAATTGAACAGAAGTATGGACACAATGAACATTTTGAACAACAACAGCAAATAATATAGATAAATTAGACAAAATACCAACAGATCCACTAACCGCAAAAGAATTCACATACTCAATCACAAAAACAAAACAAGAATTTCAACTAGCATGAATGTTTGAAACTACAGATTTAGTATTAAATAATACACTATCTCAAACAAAAGCCTGAGATACAATAGCAACAGCACTAGTAACATGAAACTACAATTGAGCACTATCAAAAATAAATACGTGAACTACATGTGAAATACTATCAATCCCATCAATCATCTCATCACAACCAGAAACAACAACAGATTTATCTACAATTCTAACTAATAAATGACTTGTATTTAATTGATTCAATAATTTACCAAATAACTACCAATCAAGTAAATACAACAATGAATGATGATTTGATTTCACATCAAACCAATTAATAGTGTACTCAGATACAGAAAGTTGTGAACCATTATATGATGCAGATGATAATACAGCAAGAACAACACTAATTACAAATCTACAAACAGCATATAGTTGAACAATAATATCTAATAAAGATTATATAAATAATATAACAAGTTTAGATATAAATAATGCAAATGACGTAGATTTATTCTGAAAAACATTAGTTAATAATAATATGTGAGGTGATATTGCTTTAAAAAATAGTAATTGAGAAGGATGATCAAGTTGATGAGAGACTTGGTCTAGTTTTACTACTGATTACTTGAATTCTACATTTTGGGATTCTTTTGATATAAATGATTCTTGAAATGTGGATACATTAAAAGAAATGTTTGCTGCAAACAGTATTTATGCAAAAAATTGGAATTCATATGGTTGATGTACAATTTCTGATGTACAAGAATTAACAAATATATCATGATGAATAAATTTAGTGGATAATACAATATATATATTAGATTTTGATAGTGTTGATATTACATCACAAATCAATTTTAATTGAAATTGTATTGCGATGATTAGTAAAAAAGCATGATGAAGTACTTTTGTAAACAATAATACAACTTGATCTGCTGATTATGGTTTACTTCAGATTTCTTCAAGATCTAATATTATATTAGATAATATTACTTTGAATTGAAATAATTCTACAAGAAAAAAACGTGGTATTTATTTTGATTGATCAAGTTCTAGTACTTTACATAATATATCTTCTTATAATAATGAGACTAGTTGAATATATATTTTTAACTGACAATATATTAATTTTGAAAATATAAGAACTTATAATAATTATGGAGGGATTACATTACAATCAACAGTAGATTACAATATATTTAATAATTTAATTGTTTATAATAATAGCGCACATTGATTGTGGGTAGCTGGTGCAGATTATAATAGTTTTAATAATATACAGTTATTTAACAATGGTAGTTATAATTTAGTTTTAACACAATGAAGCTTGAATTCTCTGATAAATGGAATTTATGCTTATAATGGTAGTAGTTATGGGATTTATGCTAATGGAAATTCAAATAATGCAATTTTGAGAAATCATTATAACTTTAATAATAATATATCAATAGATTTATCTACAACGTGAAATAAATATTATGATACATTAAAAGTATTTTGAAATAGTTCAGAATGAACTTATCCTTCACAATGACTATCTACTGATACACCAAAACCAACTACATGGTTAGATTGAGCTTTAGATCAAACTGTTGAAACATTTAATGCTTCATGGGTAGTACAACCAAGTGTAACTTGATGGGATTATACATTAAGATGATATCAAACATGACTTACTTTTGATTGATCAGAAACATATACTTTTTGAGCTAATATATCAAAACAAACAAAACCTGTAAAATGGAATTGATCAGCTTTTGAAGAATATGGTGTAGATGGAGTAGATTATGATAGTACAAAATATATTTGAGAGTGGTAATTTTGTAATTTTTTTTGTAAAATGTATAAAAATAAATTAGAAAAAATATGAGAATTAATTAAATTAATAAAAAACGATATAAATTTACCTGTTATATCTGATTTTTTGGAATGGTTTTATAAAAAAATAAAAATACATTTTGAAGAATATAATAGAGAAAAGTTAACTCCTAAGAAATGAGAAACGTATTTGGTTGATTTGTGACAAAATATATGAAGTGAATTAAATAAGATTAGACCATGTATAGTTTATTCTAATTATTATGTTAATTGATGAAATAATATTATAATTATTCCTATCAAAACATATAAAACGAAATTAAATAAAAATATACAAGTTTTAATAGAAAAAGATAATCTAAATAAGTTAGAGGTGAAATCTATAGCTTCTTTGTTTAGTATTAGAGAAATATCAAAGAAGAGAATTATTAGAAGAATATGAATTTTAGATAAGAGAATATTAAAAATTATAGATAATAAAATAAGTAAAATATTTGAAATAAAACAAAAAATAAAGAACCGATAAAGGTTCTTCATTTAAGTCAATTCTGACGAAATGTCAGTAGTTGTTAGAAAAAATCTAACTAAGTAACATTATTATATAATTTACTGTTATAAAAGTCAAATTTATTTTTAATTTAATAAATCATGAAAAACCAAAAAGCCTTCACCCTAGTCGAACTAATAGTAGTAATAATAATCCTAGCAATACTATGAACAATAGCCTTCATATCACTACAATGATATAGTAAATCAGCAAGAGATTCTACAAGAATCTCAAATTTAAGTACAATGAAAACATCTCTAGAACTGTTTCACTTAGATGCATGAAAATATCCATTACCAACTGACTCTTTTACAGTAACATATAATTGAACAGAAGTATGGACACAATGAACATTTTGAACAACAACAGCAAATAATATAGATAAATTAGACAAAATACCAACAGATCCACTAACCGCAAAAGAATTCACATACTCAATCACAAAAACAAAACAAGAATTTCAACTAGCATGAATGTTTGAAACTACAGATTTAGTATTAAATAATACACTATCTCAAACAAAAGCCTGAGATACAATAGCAACAGCACTAGTAACATGAAACTACAATTGAGCACTATCAAAAATAAATACGTGAACTACATGTGAAATACTATCAATCCCATCAATCATCTCATCACAACCAGAAACAACAACAGATTTATCTACAATTCTAACTAATAAATGACTTGTATTTAATTGATTCAATAATTTACCAAATAACTACCAATCAAGTAAATACAACAATGAATGATGATTTGATTTCACATCAAACCAATTAATAGTGTACTCAGATACAGAAAGTTGTGAACCATTATATGATGCAGATGATAATACAGCAAGAACAACACTAATTACAAATCTACAAACAGCATATAGTTGAACAATAATATCTAATAAAGATTATATTAATCATATAACAACATTAGATACAGGTAATTCAGATAGTGTAGATTTATTATGAAGAACAATAGTAACTAATATTTTAGGTGGTGATATTGTTGCTAGTAGTAGCGATTGAGGTGGATGAACAGACTGGAGAGATGTTGATCAAAACTGTGATTTACCAGATGTAACTATATGAACTCAAACTTGGGCATGATGTAATTCTACTTTATGAACATGAATAGAATACTCTGTAGATCAAAATTGTTATGATTATACTTGAAGTCCTACTTCATGATGTAATTGATTGAGTAATCAAAAAGAAAATGTATATAATGCTACATATGGTATAAATAATATATGGGGTAAATTATATACATGGGATAATTCAGGGAGTGCATGTGGTACATGATATCACGTACCTAGTGATGAAGAGTTATATATATTAGAAAAACAATTATGATGTACAGATAGAGATACTGATTGAACATATTCAACTATATTAATTTGAACAGCTTGTTCTTGATTATGATGGATGTGACATACATGAAAAGATGATACAAATAATGTTATAGAGGCTCTTAGGCTACCTTTATCAGGTTATCGTAGTCCAGGTTCTGTATTCTGGTATCGTGGTTGGGGGATGTTTTTGTGGTCTTCTACTGAATTTGATGGTTCCCAAGTTTATGGTAGAAATTTAAGTTATGATGGTTATACTACTTATCGTAATTACCGGACTAAAGATCATGGCTTTAGTGTTCGTTGTATAAAAACTAATTAATTAATAAAAATGAAAAGAATAAATGGTGTTATTGAGGAAATTTGAAAGAAAATAGTGGTGCAGGATTTGTTGATCCGTGATTTGTTGATATATTTGTTGAGTAAATATTTATATTTCAGATAATATTTATTATAATATTTTTTTATTAAAATTAATTTAATTAACTATGACGCAAAAGGAAAAATTTGAAAATTATTTTTTAGAATCAGCATATTTGAATATACATATGGAGGATGAGGCTGTGTATACAAAAATAGAGTTAAAAAATAGGTATAGACATACATTAAAAGCTTTAACTGATCTATGAATTCATAAATGATTACAATTTAAAAAATAATTTTCAAATTTTGTCTGACAAAGTAGGAATGATTATAATAATGCAATGAAAAAAGCAACAGAAACATGATTTTTTGAAGATATAATTAAGTTAATTTAAAAATAAAAGTTTATTTTATATTATTAATAATTTATTATGACTAAAGATATACAAAAAGCCTTCACACTAGTCGAACTAATAGTAGTAATTACAATCCTAGCAATCTTATGAACTATATCATTTATTTCGATGCAATGATATTCTAAATCTTCTAGAGATTCATTTAGATTGTCAGATGTTTCAAATATGGAGATGGCACTTGCTTTATTTCATTTAGATTCTGGAAAATATCCGTTACCTGATAATAATCAGATTGTAAGTTATGATGCTAAAACGCTTTGGTATCAGGGAGAATTTTGAGAGAATGTTACATCACAACTTTCGAGAAGTTTTACAGTTGTTCCAAAAGATCCATTAACAGATAAAACATATTTATTTTCAGTAGCTAATAATAAAAATGAATTTGAAATTTTAACATTACTTGAGTGAGATTTAGTAATGAATAAAATTCTTAATAAAACATATGCTGTAAATCCTGTACCAACTATTAGAATAGATTGAAATTATAATTGAATTTTTGTGAAAACTAGTACATATATAGTACCAGTACCAAGTATAATAAATTCTGAAGTTTATGATACTGAACTTGTACTTGATTCATCTAATATTACATCACAAATTATATCATGATGAGATAATATACCAAATCATTGAAATATTAATCATAATACTGGATCTTTAGTAAATTTAAATTTATCAGTGTATACTTGAAGTATTTTTGATAACTCAGATGATAATGTGAAGGAAGATGCAATTTTAGAAATTCAAAATGCATATTCTTGATCTAGTTTATCTTCTGATGCAAAAATAGAATATATATTAAGTAAATCAACAACTAAAGAACTTGTTGCTTTAGCAGATACAATTATTTTAAATAATGTAAAAGTAGTTGAATAAAATAATTATTAAATAAAAATATAAAAAATGGAAAGAATAGAGAAGGTTATAAAGGAGATATGAAAGAAGGTTGTTGGGCAAGAGTTATTGTTGAGAGATATGCTTGTGTGTTTATTGTGTAGAGGGCATATATTGCTTGAATGAGCTCCTGGGTTGGCTAAAACTTTGTCTGTGGCTAGTTTATCAGAGACTGTGTCTTTGTGATTTAAGAGGATTCAGTTTACTCCGGATCTTTTGCCGAGTGATTTGATAGGGAATAGGATATATCATCCTGATACTAAGGAATTTTCTGTGAAGAAAGGTCCGATTTTTAGTAATTTGGTTTTGGCTGATGAAATAAATAGGGCTCCTTCGAAAGTGCAGTCTGCTTTACTTGAGGCTATGGCTGAGAAACAGGTGACTATTTGAGAGGAAACCTTTAGACTGGATAAACAGTTTATGGTTTTAGCTACTCAAAATCCTATTGAACAGGATGGTACATATACTCTTCCTGAAGCTCAGCTTGATAGATTTTTAATGAAAACTATTATAGATTATCCTACTGAGAGTGAGGAGATTGAAATAATGAAACAATATTCTGTATTTATTACTAAAAAATTAGATACAATTCTTAAAAAAACTGAGCTTGGAAAAATCCAGGAAGAGGTTTCAAATATTCATGTTGGTGATAATATTTTTAATTATGTAAGAGATTTAGTATTTGTAAGTAGAAATGATCCAGAAATAAAAGAATTTTTATTATATGGAGCTTCTCCAAGAGCTTCAATTGCATTAATTAAGGTTTCAAAGGCTTTAGCTTTTTTGAGTGGTAGAGATTTTGTGATACCTGAAGACGTAAAAGAAATGATTACGGGGGTATTAAGACATAGAATTATTCTTAGTTATGAAGCTATTGCTGATTGAATAACAGCTGATTTTGTTATTGAAAAAATTATTAGTAAGGTAGAAGTAAAATAATGCTAGATAAAAAACATAAATTACTTGAATTAAAAACTAAAGCTTTGGTTGATAGTTTGTTTATATGAAACTATAAAACGAATAAAAAATGAAGATGAATAGAGTTTGTTGATTATACAGAATATGATTATTCTCAGGATGTTAAAAATATTGATTTTTTAAAATCAGAAAAAGAATGAAAAACTCTTGTTAAACTATATGAAGAGGAGAGAGACCTGAGCGTATATTTTGTGATTAATTTAAACGAAACATTTTATTCTGATTTATTTGGAAATAAGAAAATAGACTTAGTTTATGAAATTGTTTATTTAATATGATTGTCAGCTGTAAAAGCTTGAGATAAAGTATGAGCTTATATTTTTGATTGATATAATAAAAAAATAGATTTTGCTAAAAAATGAAAACAAAATTTTATTAACATAGTTAACGATTTAAATAATTTTAAAATTAATACTAATTTTATTAGTAATGAAAAAATTGGCTGATTGTCTTATTTTAATTCTCTTAAAATAAATAATTCTCTGGTTTTTTATCTAACAGATAAACTTGAAATAGATAACAAAAACTTTAAAATATTATCTTTAAAAAATGATTTAATTGTTTGTAATGTTTTTAATTCATTTGAAAATGATCTTAATAATAAGTGATTAGTTTGATTTAATAAAAATGATAATAATCTTTTTTTAGATTTAGATAATAAAAAGAAAATATCTGAATATAAAAAATTAAGAGAAAATAAAATTCATGATCTAAAAAGAAAAACTATTAAAAATGGTTGAAAATATGTTTTATTAGATGAAAATAAAACAATTTACAAGGAATTATCGAAGTTGTTTAAAAAATAATTATATAATAAAAAATAAAATGAAAAAAATAATAAAATACATAATTTTTATAATACTATTATTAATTAATTTATCAGCATTTGCTGAAAGCAAAATAAATATTAGCTTGAGTGAACAAAATATTACACTTGATAAAACTTTTGTAGTTACTGTAAATATAGAAACAACATATACTTGATCTGTTGAAATAGTAAATATTGCTTGAATAGATAGTTTTAATAGAGTTTGACAAGAAAATTCATCTGAGTTAAGTAATTTTAATTGAGATATTATAAAAAAATTAAAACTTAAAATTTCTTTAAAATCAAATTCTACTTGAAATTTTGTTATTTGACCAGCATTATTAAAAGTTTGAGAAAAAGAACTTAAGTCAAATATTGTTTCAATAAATATTACTAAAAATACTATAAATCAATCAATAGAAGAAGAAAATACTAAAAATAAAAAAGAGCAAAAAGAAGATATAAAAACAATAAATAAAAAATATGATTTTTTGAGTAGTTATATGTTTTATCAATTATTAATAATTTCTTTATTATTAGGATTGCTTCTTTATAACACATTAATAGTTAAGAAAAAACAAGAAAAAAAAGCTATTAAAAAAACTGAAAAGAAAATTATAAAAAAATCCAAAAATTCTATAATTAAAAAATTAGAAAAGTTGTCAAAATCTGATGAAAAAATAAATAAATCTGAGTTTTATGAACAATTAAATAAAACTTTTAGAGAGTATTTTGATTTTTTATGATATAAAGACACAGATTTACTTACTCTAAAAGAAATAAAGCTTTTAGATATAGATAAAAAACTAATTTCTCTATTTGAAAAAAGTTATTTAAATGAATTTAATGATAAAAAGGATACACAGACTTTGAGAAAGAAGATAATAAGTGATTTAGTGAAAATAATTAAGTAAATTAATGATCCATTTTCAATACCCATTATATTTTTTACTATTAA
Organism: uncultured Candidatus Peribacteria bacterium; assembly: GCA_964527325.1. GTDB lineage: Bacteria > Patescibacteriota > Gracilibacteria > BD1-5 > UBA6164 > UBA6164. Next base: position 17,502 of record CAZGNU010000014.1, read on the forward strand.
TTCCAGCAATATGAATAATAATATTTCTGTATTTTAATTCTTGAAAAAAAAATGTATTTGGACCAATGGATGATTTAAAAATTATTTTTAAAACAAATACTTTTTATTACAAATTGTATTATTTTTTTATATTTTTAGTATTTTTAACATTTATATTAATATTTTCACAACCAGTTATAACTGATATGCGAGAAAAAAATATAAAAAATTGAATCGATATTCAGATAGTTATGGATGTATCATATTCAATGATAGCTGAAGATTTAAAACCAAATAGGTTAACAGTTGCAAAGGATGTAATAAAAGATTTTTTATGAGAAATAAAAACAGATAGAGTGTGAATAATAATTTTTGCAGGAAAAACATTTACTTCATTACCTTTAAATTTTGATTATAATATTGTAAAAAAAATAGTAGATAAAATAACTGTAGATACTATAAATCAAAGATATACTCATATGCAATGAACTGCAATGTGAGATGCATTAATGTTAGCTGCAGAGTCTTTTGATAATAAACAAGATAGAGAAAAAGTTATTATTTTTTTAACAGATTGAGAAGCAAATAAATGAATAAATCCAATTATTGCTTTGAATTTTTTAAAAGAGAATAACCCGGATATTAAGGTTTATACAATATGAATTTGATGAAATGAAGAAACAACAATTGCAGTAAAAGATAATTTTTGAAGAACTCAAAGACTTCCTATAGCTGCTGTTGATGAAAAAACTTTAAAGGCAATAGCAGAGTGAACAAAATGAAAATATTTTAGAGCAACAGATAAAGAAACTTTTAGAGAAATTTTTTCAGAAATTTCTAAATTAGAAAAAAAAGAGATAACAACAGAGATTGTGAAAATTAATAAAGAGAAATATACTTATTTTTTGTATTCTGCTATTTTTATTTTCTTTTGTTTTTTATTTATTAAGTATAGAAAAAGAATTTAATTATGATTTTGTGAAATTTTAATTATCCTGTTTTTTTTATTTTTACCTTCATTTTAATTTTAGGATGATTTTTGTTGTGGCAAATTTATTTAATACAGAAAAATATATTTTCTTTTTTATTTTTAATATTTTCTTTTTTATTTTTAATTATTAATATATTTGAAATAAAATGATGATACAATAATAGTATAGATAATATAGAATGATGAAAGGTAGTTTTTGTGCTTGATGTTAGTAAAAGTATGTCAGTTGAGGATGTAGTAAGTGATAGAAATGATTTATCTAGAATAGAAGCTTCAAAAAATATTATAAAAAATTATATTTCTTCTTATGCAAACAATAATTATTGATTAATGATATTTGCATGAGAAACTCAAGAAGTTTTACCTTTTACGGGTGATGCTAGTATTTTTAATACTGTTTTATTTTGAGTAAATAATTCTAATATATCAAAATTTTGAACAAATCTAAATTCTGTATTTATGTCTCTTGAAAATTATTTTGTATCAGATGAAGATTGATGACTTGTTGTTATATTTTCTGATTTATGAGATGAAGAAATAAAAATTAATGAGGAGCAGTTAAAAATATTAAAAGATAAAGCAATTAAAATTTTACTTGTATGAGTTGGTAGTGAAAAATGATGAAAAATACCAGATTGAAGTGATTTTTTCTGAAGAAAAATTTATAAAACATATAATTGACAAACTGTTGTATCTTCATTAAATATCAGTGAATTAAAAACATTATCTTCAAAATACGAAATAGATAATGTTATAGTAGATAATATCAATGATTTTAAAAAATCATTAGTAGAAGGTAAAGTTAAAAGCACCCA
>CAZGNU010000014.1:19296-31067 GCA_964527325.1 uncultured Candidatus Peribacteria bacterium
AAAATGGAACAAAAAAATACAAAAAATATAGAAAAAATTGATATAGAAAAACATGTTTCTAATAGAACTAATTTAACTAGATTATTTGTTTTTATTTCTGCAATATTTTTTATTATATTTTTAATATTTGATTATTTTAAATGAAAAAAAACTTAGTATTTTCCATAATTATTTTGATTTTATTATTTATAACATTGAATTATAAAGTTTTTTTGTGAAACTATTATTTTTATAAAGCAAATAATGAATATGTGCTAAATAACTTTACTGGGGCTCTTAATTTATATAATGAATCATCAAAATATTCAACATGAAGTAATATTGATTTCAATAAAGCAAATACATATTATAAGCTATGAAAAAATGATACTGATATAAATGAAAAAATAGAAAAATATGAAAAATCACTAGGGTTATATTCTAATATTTTACAAAAATCTGAAAAAGAAAATGAAGATGTAGATGTAGTTTATAACTATGAATTTGTAAAGAAAAAATTAGAAGAATTAAAAGAAAAGACCTCACCACAACCCTCTCCTTCGGAGGAGAGGGAGCAAGAACAAGAAACGGAAAATAAGGAAGAAGAAAATCAAGAAAACAATAGTGATAATTGAGAAGAGTCAGAAGAAAAAAATCAAGAAAAATCTCAATCTTGAATTCCTTCTCCTTCTCAGGAGAAGGAGGCTGCAGATATTAAAGAGGAAAAAAATAATATACAACAAATTGAACTTTCTAAGCAGGAATTAGAACAAATAAAAAATTATATTGAAAATCTTAAAAACGAAGAGAAATATAATAGAAAATATTTAGATAATGTAAAACAAGAAAATAATAATTCATTTTTTGATAGTATTTTTAATAGGGAATGAGAGAAGGATTGGTAGAATAAAAAAGGTACCCATAAAATTGGTACCTTTACAAAAAAATGTAGGGGCAACCATTGTGGTTGCCCAATTTTTATATTTTACATCCCTGGTAACCCCATTCAACCACCAGCACCTCCTCACATTCACATTTGAGCCATAACTCCTTGCATTTTTTCAGCAGCAACTTCTTGAGATTTTTTTACTCATTTATTAACAGCTTCCATAATAGCAGTTTGTAATGCTTCTTTTTGTGAATCTGATAATCCAGGAATTAAATCAGTAGTTTCAAAATCAACTTTTTCAACTTTCATTTCTCAGTTAACAGTTATAACTAAACCATTTACTTCAGCTTCAATAAAAGTGTTTTCTAACTCTTTTTTTATTTTCATTGCTTCTTGTTGAAGCTTCATCATTTCTCATGCTTTTCAAAAATCCATGTTTTTTTGTTTAAATATTTAAAAATTGTGAAATAAGTATATTAATTAATTTATTTTTTACAAATTTTTGCATAAAAAAAATAATTATGGTATTATTTACATGTATAATAAAAATTAACATAAATATTATGGCAACTGCTACTACAGAAAGTGAAGATTTATTAATTCTTCCACAAGAAGATACAGATACTCTTGTTATGGATAAAGAAGCTACTAATGATGAAATTATAGCTCCTACCAATAACTCAATTAGTTTTGATGAAAATGAAATCACATTAGATGATAATTCTTTAGAAGAAAGTACTTTAGAAATTACTGAAGATAAAGAAGTTAAAAAAGAGGAAAACACTTCTGATTCTTTAGAAATTACTGAAGATAAAGAAGTTAAAAAAGAGGAAAACACTTCTGATTCTTTAGAAATTACTGAAGATATAGATCTTTGAGATTTATCTATTGAAGATTCTGTTGAAGAAAAAAATGAAGAAAATATTTCAGATACTTTAGAAATTACTGAAGATGTTGATCTTTGAAATTTATCTACTCCTGAAGCTTCAAATGATTCAGTTTGAACTATGGAAGATATATTAGCTAGAGCAATAGCTGATTTAGATTCTAGATCTGAAATTATTTGAAATGATAAAAAAACAGAAGAAGATAAAAAATCTGATTTTAAAGGACAAATAAAAGATTTACAAGGACAAATAAAAGATATTCAAACTAAAATTGATGATTCTGATGAAAAAATATCTGAACTAAATTCTGAATTAGCAATGATAGCAAAAAATAACAAATCTTTAGAAAATATGAAAAAGATTAATCCAACTAAAGATATTTCTAGATCAACTTCAAAAAAAGTTCACAATGCTAAAAGAAAAGCAGCATAGTTAAATTAAGCCTTAACCTAACAAAAAAACATCAAATTTAATTTGATGTTTTTTTGTTGTATACAAGGGGCTAAAGCCACCTTGCTAATTTTTAACAAGGTGGCTTTAGCCCCTTGTATAATAGACTTTAATTTACTTTAGATATTTTTGGTTCACCTTCATTATCAAGCATCTCAACAAACATAATTTCTAATTTTGTTCATAAAAAACTCTCAATTAATTCTTTATTATTAATAAAAAACTTAGGTCTATCTTCATAAATAATGATTTTACTTGGTATAAATCATAAATCTTCTACTACATATCTAATAGTTTCTAATACCTTTTCACTAGCATTATCTACAACTATCATATTTATGTGTTCCAAATCAGTAACTTTTGCTTTTTCTTGTTGAAATTTTTCTATTCATGCAGTAAGAATCAAATCATGATTTTCTCTTAATTTTGAAGCTATTACAGAAGGATATTTTTTATTTTCATATACTTCTTTTATTATTTTATTTATTAGATTGTTTTCTAAAATAAAATCATTCCATTATTTTCATCTTCTTCACTCTCTATAATCTTTTTCTATAAGTTCTTTAGTAGAAAAAATAGTATCATCATAATCTACGATAATCAAATCAATGTCTTTTTTTATGAGAGATTTTTGTTTGTTTTCTAATTTTTTTAGTTCTTTTTTTAAGTCCATGTTTATTATTTTAAATAATTCTTATATTTAATATAATTTTATTTTAAAATTAGGCAAAAAAAAATGATTTAATTATCATTTTTTTACTTCTTTTAGAATTTCATCAATATTATCTTGGATAAATAGTTATTTCAAAATTGTAATTATTCGTATAAATTTGAATTCTACTATCTAAATAATTTGATATTACTCTTGCTCAAGCTCATAATTTATTCATTTCTATTAAATCATTTTTTGTTAATCACAAAAAAATATTTATTATATATAATATTTTTTGTCATTTATATTGTAATGAATCTAAGTAATTATTATCAAATTTTTCATTTTTTCTTGATAGTATTTTATAAGTATTATCACTTACATAGTTTTTAATTTTTTTATATTTTTTAGCAACATCTTTTTTTTATTCTATTTCAATGTCAAATAGTTTGAGTAAAATCATTTATTGCAAAAATATTCATAAAAAAAGGAGCCTAATAATAAATTAAGTTCTTTTAATTATAAATATTACATCTTTAATGTCAAGTTAATTTTCAAATCTCAAATCTCAACAATTTTATCAATATCTCATTCTTCAATACTTTCTACAATACTTGAAAGAGTTTCTTTTTGTATATAATCTTTCCATTTAGATAATATTTCATCAGCATTTGATAAGCAAACTTTTATCCTATCATCAACTTGGTAATCTGCTTCTTTTCTAGCTTCTTGTATTTGTCTTACTAGATCTCTAGCATATCACTCAAGTTTTAAATCTTCAGTAATTTCTGGATCCATAGCAATTACCATTCAGAATCCTGCTTCGATTAATGCTCACGCGTCTCAAGCTTCAAAAACTAGTTCAAAATCTCATTTTTCTAGTATGAATTCTGGGTGAACACATGGGTTCACCCCTACATTTTCCGTAGGGGCAGACCTATGTGTCTGCCCTTTAATTTTCACAGAACCATTTTCAAGCATTTCAAAATTACCTGATTTAGCTTCTGTCATTATAAATTTTACATCTTTTCAGAATTTTGGTCAGATAGCTCTACCATTTGGTTTACATACTTGTTTTGCAAGTGAGTTACCATCAACTACTAGAACTTCTTTTACATTTAATTCTTCTTTTATGATATCGGTATAATAAGTATCAAGTTCATCTGTAATTGTTATAGATTTTAGAGGTTGTCTTACTCTTACTTTATTATTTGCTCTCCAAGCTAAACCTAGAGTGATTATTTTTTGAACTTTATCTGTGTCAGAGTTTAGTTCTGCATTAATTAATTTTTCATCATAAGTAGGGAAGTCTGTTAAATGCACAGATTTATTTCATGTTAAGTCTTTATACATATATTCACTTACAAAAGGCATAAATGGAGCTATGATTTTTGTTAGTTCTACAAGAGTGAAGTATAGAGTTTCATATGCCTGTAATTTATCTCAATCATTTTCTGATTTCCAGAATCTTTTTCTAGATCTTCTAATATACCAGTTAGTAAGATTATCCATGAATTTAACTATAGGTTTAGCTGCTTCATTTAGTTTATATGAATCAAATCCAGTACTTACTTCTTTTGTTAATTCATTTAATTCTGAGATTAGCCATTTATCTAGGTTATTATCTCTAATTTTTGATAAATTAATTATTTCAGCATTTTTAGGAGCAGGATAATCATGATATTCTGGAATTGTAATTATATTTAATCTATTAGCCTTTAACGCTCTAAAATTTCAAGCATGTCATACAAATAAAACATTTTTTCATTTATTTTCTATTTCTATTTGATTATATGTATTTTGTACTCTTTTCTTAAAATCTTCTATAGTTTCTCCTCAGTTTTCAAGAATATAATCCCGAATTTTTAATTTATTTTCTCAAATATTATTTTCAATTCATATTGTTTTTAGATCTTTTCATTTTGATTTTCAATAATCCATTTCTCTAAATCATTCTTTTATTTCTATTTCTAAATTTTCTCATAAATATTTTTTTAATATTTTTGCAGTATGTGCAGCTCTCAGCATTGGAGAAGAAACAATTTTATCAATTTTATATCATTTTTCTTTTAATTTTTTACCTGTTATATGTGCTTGTTCTATTCATTTTTCATTTATATCTACATCATCATTTCAACCATTTACTATTAGTTTTTTATTATTATCTGTTTCTCAATGTCTCACATAATAAATATTTCATTTTTTTGGCTCAAAATTATCTATATTAGCATAAGTTGTGAAGAAATAATAAGTGTTCCATAGAGGAAGTATTACTTTTTTAACTATTTCTTCTACTCAAGTTTCAGCAAATCTAAAGTCTTGTGCTTCAATTACAGGAGAGTTCATTAAATAAAATCTCATAGCATCAGCTCAGTATTTATCAAAAACTAATTTAGGATCTGGGTAGTTTTGTTTTGATTTAGACATTTTGTGTCAGTCTTCAGCTAGTACTATACCATTTACTATTACATTTTTCATTGGAGCTTTATCAAAAAGTGCAGTTCCAAGAATAAGTAGGGTATAGAACCAACCTCTAGTTTGATCAATTCATTCAGCTATAAAATCTCCAGGAAATTTGAAATTATCAGCGTCTTCAAAAGGGTAGTGTTTACTAGCATAAGGCATAGAACCACTTTCAAACCAACAATCTAAAACCTCAGGGATTCTTTTTAATTTTTCACCAGTTTTTGGATGTTTCAAAAATATATCATCAACAAAATGCTTATGAATATCTACTTCTTTATTTGTATTAGTATAAAAATATTTTCAGTCTTTTTCTTCTATTTGACCGTATTCTTTGTTTAGTTCATACATTTCTTTTATAGAACCAACACAAACCTCTTCTGATTTATCATCATTTTGCCAAACAGGTATAGCTGATCCCCAATATCTATTTCTTGATATATTCCAGTCACGAGCTCACTGCACCCATTTACCGAATCTACCATTTTTGATTATATCTGGAGTCCAGTTAATTTCCCCGTTATTTGCTACCATTTTGTCTCTGATGCGTTCAACAGCAACGTACCAAGCTGATATAGCTCTGTACATAAGAGGGCTTTCACATCTCCAGCAATGAGGATATGAATGGTCTATTGTATTTATTTGTACAACCTTATTTGTGTCTTTTAATTCTTTTAAGGCTATTTCATTAAACTCAAAAACTTGAACTCAGTTATTTTCTAGTAAATTTTCAGTATTTCCATTATCAGCTATATGACTCACAAATCAAAGTTTTTGTTCTTTACCTATCAGATTATCATCTTCTCAATAAGCCGGTGCTATATGTACGATTCAGGTACCAGATTCAGTAGTTACATGATGACCAGGAACTACAGAATATGAATTTTTATCTAACTCCATTCCTAGAGGCATGTTATCAGCTTCATTTAGAGTCCAAAAATCATTAAAAATTGGTTTATATTTCATTCATACAAGGCATTTACCTTTGTATTCTCTTAAAATTGTGTAATCTTCTTCATTTTTATAGTAAGTTTCAACTCTGTCTTTTGCAAGAATATATATTTCTTTGTTTTCATTATCTTGTAATTCTACATAATCTAGATCTTCTCAAACAGCAAGTCATAAATTAGCTACTAGAGTCCAAGGAGTTGTTGTCCAAGCTAAGATATATTTATTTTCAGAATTTTCTATTTTGAATTTAACAGTTGCAGTTTTATCTTGTTTATCTTTATAACCTTGATTTACTTCAAAATTTGAAAGGGGAGTGCTACATCTAGGACAATACGGAACAACTCTATGACCTTCATAGATTAATCCTTTATCATAGATAGTTTTATATACCCACCAAACAGACTCCATGAAATCAGTATCCATAGTTTTATAATCATTATCCATATCTACCCATCTCCCCATTCTTTCTACTACTTTTTCCCATTCACTAGTATAAGTTAAAACATTATTTCTACATGTTTCATTAAAATCATGTACTCATACTTTTTGTTCTATATCATCTTTCCCAGAAATTTCTAGCTTTTTCTCAACGATATTCTCAATAGGTAACCCATGACAATCCCACCCAAACTTTCTATCCACTCTAAAACCTTTCATAGTTTGATATCTAGGTATCACGTCTTTTATTGTACCCGCAAGTATATGTCCGTAATGCGGAGTTCCAGTTGCAAATGGTGGTCCATCATAAAAATTAAATTCCGGAGAGTTTTTTCTATTCTCTATACTTTTCTCAAAGATCTTTTCTTCTTTCCAGAAGTTCATTATATCTTCTTCCATTTTCGGGAAGCTTTGTTTTGGATTTACTTTTTTAAAGTTCATGGTTGTATTTGGTTATTAAATAATTTTTAAAAACAATTCTTCTTCATTTCAGTATTTATCTTTTATATCTTTAATTTTTTTAAATCAAAAATTAATATATATTTTTTTTGCAATTGGATTATTTGTGAAAAGGTACACATTTCATTTGTATCATGAATTAATTATATATTCTAGTGTTATATTAATTAATTTTTTTCATAATCACTTTCCTCTAAAATTTGAATTAACATATACTCATCAAATAAAAATTCATTCTTCTAATTTATATATTTTTTTTACATCTCGATCGTCATCAATAATACTAGATATTCAAACAAAATCAGTTTTTTCTTGAATAATTAATGTATTAAATATTTGATTTTTACTTTTTTTTCTAATTTTTGTAACTGATTTTATAAATTTCAATGATGGTGAATTTTCTTGTAATCATTTTTCTTTCATTTTATTTATAAAATCCTCAAATTTTTCTTTATTTTTTAGTTCAGAATATTTTATCATTTATTGTTTTTGGTTAATTAAAATATTTTTTTCTTATTTCATATAATACAATTGCTTGTAAATAGAAAATAATTATAGCTAGTGTCATATAGAGTAAATATTAAATAATGGTGGAATATAAAACATTAATAGTGGATAAATTATAAATATTTCAAGAATTTGAGGTGGTCAAAATTCAAATCATAAATTTCTAATATCTTTTAAAAATAATTTTAGATTATAATATTTTTTAATTTTTATAGTATTCATTATTTCTTTAAAAATAATTGTTCAATAGTATCACAGATTATCTCAAATAATTACAACTATTCATGAATAGTAATAATTATTTGTATATTTAAAAGTTAAATATCCTCAAATCATTGCTAGTGAATATGACATTAATTCACTTAACCGATATCTTTTTATCCATTCTTTTATTTTCTTTTTCATTATTTAATTTATAAATGTAAAAAACTTTTGCTTTTTTGTATTTTGTGTTATAATAATCTTGTAAGATTACCGTGGAAGGTTGAAACATACCTATGATGTGGCTTGACCACTAAACTTGGTAATTTTTTTTGTTATTCTAAAATTTTTGTAAAACAACTTAATAATATAAATCACTTTTTAGATGATATTCTAATTATTCTTAGTATATGTTTCATGTTATTTTATTAATTATATTTTCTTCACACAATATTCACATTATATATTTGTATTATATATAAATATGTTTAATATTTTTTTACTAGCTAATAGAGAAAGTAGTGTTTTTCTATAAGGCTTGGATAGAAATGTAAAGACCAGCTCCATTTTCTATCGACACATGAGTGAAATCCTCTTGGAGAGCAAAAGTTTATACATTTTATTACACTACTAATAGTATAAACTTGGAGTAAAACTTAAACTATTTACAATTTTGTAAGTAGTTTTTTTTAAATTTCAAGAATTAATTATGCAGCCTCCTTCTCCTACAAAGGAGAGGGAATTCAAGGGTGAGGTAAGCAAATAAAAGCACAAAATCCAAAAATCTAATTACTTAGAATTTTAAATTTTATGCTTTCGGTTCAAATGGTTATTTGAAAGTTACCACCTAAAGCTGTGTAATACAATGTAATACGGGTAAAAATATTTGTAATACAATGTAATACGTTACTTGATTTTATTTTGTTATCAGAGTGTTTCGACTCCGAGAGGTTCTAGTAGGTTACCCGTTCTTCCTCAAGCTTGTAGTTGATAGCTACTCAGGTGCTTATGTATTTAGATAATACAAAAAAAATAGATTTAATCAAATCTATTTTTTTTATTTTGAAAATATGATATTATTGTTATAATAATTAAAAATAAATAATCTGTTATTTATGGATAAAATAGAGAAAAAAATAAAAGATATACTTGGGAAAAATTTAGATAAAGCTAAATTTAGTTATTTTTTGTTTGGCTCAAGGGTTAAATGAGATTATAAAAGAAATTCAGATTATGATATTTGAGTTTATTGAAAACAAAAACTTGATTTTCAGAAATATTTGAGGTTAAAAAGAGAATTAAATGATAATATTAATTATCCGATAGATTTTGTGGATTTTAATAGAGTATGAAAGGATTTTAGAAATTTAGCATTTAAAAATATAAAACTATGGAATCATTGAAAAAATATCAATTTAATAGAGAAAAATTAATTAAGGCTTTTTTAAAATTAGAAAATGCTATTGAACAGGATTATAATGAATATGTTCAGGATAGTGTAATTCAAAGATTTGAATTTACTTTCGAGCTTTTATGGAAAACATTAAAGTTTTATCTTTTAGTTCAAGGTTTTGAAGAAACAACACCAAGAAATATATTAAAAAAATCTTTCAAAATTTGATTGTTAGAAGAAATTGATATTTATATAGATATGATTGATACTAGAAATCTTACTTCTCATACTTATGATGAGATATTAGCTGGAGAGGTGTATGATTTTATTGTTAAAAATTGTAATAAATTAAAAATAATTGTTGAAAAATTGCCTGAGGGGTTATAAAAATTTTTTTTTACAAATTAATTTTTTCTTTTGTTTCAGATATTATTTTAAACAACTCTGGATTTTCTTCTTTTGCACATGTTGCAATTTTTCAAAATCACATATTTTGTTCTCAAGTTAATCATAAATATTCTCTGAATTCATCAATCATTTCTGGAGCATTTTGAGTTTTTTTGTTGTCAAAAGTTAGCTCTATTTCATATCTTTCTCAGTGATCAAAAATATCTATATCAATGATAAAATCAAATCATTTATAATTGTATTTATATTTTTTTCTTTCAGTTTTTACTATTAAAACTTCACTTAAGTCTTCATAATTAGTTCATTTTTTTGATAGTACGTTATTTATATCTTCTATGTTTGTATATTCTTTTGATTCAGCCACACCATCAATTGCATGATTTTTTACTTTTATTTTTAATTCAGGTTTTCAGTCTCTAATTCTAACTTTTAATCACATTTTAGATACTTTATAATCAGGAGTGTCTAAGTATTTATCTACAACAATCTTATCACTGATAAGTTCACATTTTTGTTCTATTATTTCAATATCTGTTGTATTAAGATGATATTTTTTTTCTATTTCTCTTATCATAATTTATTAAATTTTATTACCAGTATAAATTTCATATAGTTCAATATCTTGGTGCATTGCACATGTGATAATTTTTGATCAAATACCTCAAGTTTCAGCAGATAATCAGAGTTCATTTCTGAAATCTTCTATAAGAGTATTAAGTTTATTTTCTATTATAGTTCTGTTTTTTGAATCACCTTCTTCTTCATAAACAATCTCAATTTCATATCTTGTTCAGTACTGATATTCTTCAACATCAATATTTAGATCATATCATTTATAATTATATTTATATTTCTCTCTTTTTGTATCAATAAATATTATTCCTGTTGTATCATCAATATTTAAATTATATTCTTTTAAACGTTTATTAATATCATCTTCGTTTATTAACTCTTCACAAGTAACTAATTTTGTTTTAGGATTCATAGAACAATCCTTGTATTCATATACTCAGTTTCTAATTCTTAGATAATTGTGTTTTTTAGATAAGATATAATCTTTATCTAAATAATAGTCTTTTAATATAATTTCTTCTACAAACTTACATTTTTCTCTTATAATTTTGTAATCATTTTCTGAAAGGTTATATTTTTTTTCTAACTCTATTTGCATTATTTTTTTATTAAAACTTTAATTTCTTCCCTTGATGGTAAGGGAGGGGGTTACTGTTTATAGTATTTATTATAAAATCATGGAATTGCACTTAGAAAAGCAAGCATAAACTGATCTTTTCTTGTTAGCATATCATCGCTCCAGTGTCCAAAAGCTCAATTTTTTTTAAATGCATTTTCTTCTCATGTTAATTCTGACATAACAGGACATAAATCCTTTCAATGATTATAGATTTCTTCCTTAATTATACTTGGAACCTCCATCATATTTGAGATTCAGTAATATCCTTTTTCTTGATCATTTAAAATATAAATAACTCAGAATAAAAAAGCTTTATTTCATATAATTGCTGTTCATCATTGCATTCAAAGATAAAAATCAGCTTTTGCATGTTTTGCAACATTTTGAGCCCTATTTTTTGCTCATTCCATTATTTCTTCCATATTTTTTGGTATTTCAGATATTTCGGAATTAACATTTTTATAAACTATTTCAACATTTTCTCATTTAAAATATATACATTCTTTTATTGCATCTTCTATTGCAGCTATTTTTGGAGCTGAAGTTGTTCATATTGCTATTTTCATAATTTTTTAATTAGTAATTAAAATTATTTTTTAAATTCAGTACAGTAATGTGTTGTCATGAAGTATTCGATATAATTATTTTCATCAGTATTATAAAAAGATAATCACAATCACATTTTTGTAAGACTCCATAGGGTTATTCATCTATAATGAGCATCATATGAGGTTCATTTTTCTGCCATAAATATATCAAATATTACTTTTAGTGATTTTAAAAATTCATCAGTACATTCTCAGTCTTTACAGTAGTATCCAAATTTTCAAATACTTTCACTACTTGTAGCTCATCCTTTTGGTACACATTTTACTCATCTATCATTAAACCATTTTTCTACT
>CAZGNU010000015.1:0-30406 GCA_964527325.1 uncultured Candidatus Peribacteria bacterium
TTTTGAATTGCAGATTAACATTCATTTCGGTTACATTTTAACTTTCTTAGTACGATTATTTGTTTTTTTGTAATAAAATAATATAATTATAAATATTTTTAAATAAGAACAATTATGAAAAAACATAATAAAGCGTTTACATTAGTAGAATTAATAGTTGTAATAACAATTCTTGCAATACTTTGAACAATTGCATTTATTGCAATGGAGTCTTATTCTAAAAGCTCTAGGGATAGTGTAAGAATTAGTGATATGTCTAAAATAAAATCAGTATTAGAATATTTTTATATAGGTGCTTGAAAATATCCTGTTACAACTGATTGAACTGATATTACATACTCTTGATGAATGATATGGCAACAATGAGATTTTTGAGAAACAACATTTAATAATATTTCAAGATTAGATAAAATACCAGTTGATCCGTTAACAGAAAAAAAATACATTTATTCAGTTATTAATACAAAACAAGAATATGAAATCGCTTGATTTTTTGAGAGAGATAATATTTCTATGAATAATGAAATAATATTTCAAGCTAACGCTTGAGATAAAATAGCAACAGTTAGGGTTACGTGAAATTATAATTGAAAAATAGTTAAGGCTTATATTTCTTGAGATGTGTATGTTCTTGCTGTGCCAACTATTATTTCTTGATGACCATTTACTCTTGAAGAAATAATGACAAATCAATCTTTTGTTTATACTTGATATAATAACCTTCCATTTTCATATAGCTGAAGTCAATATAATAATTTATGAGAAGTTTGATGATTAGCTCTTGTAAATACTGGATCATATTTAGTATTTTCATGAAGTCTTGAAGATTTAAAATGAACTGATTCTCAGTATAGATTGGAAATGTTGGAGTGATTAAAAACAGCATATTCATGAACACTTATTACAGATAATAGTGCTATTAATGATATTCTTGAAATATCTGATTTTTCAGAAAGTAATCAAAAAGCTGTTGATTTAGCTTGAGTATTTGTAAATAATACTTTATGAGGAAGTGTATCAACTTCTTCAAGCTCATCATCTTCTACATCAACGTCAACATCATCTAGTTCATCGTCTTCATGAGGATGATGATGAGATTGTATTTTCTGAACATCACAATTTGGTTCTTGTACTTTTTGATCTTAAAATATTTAATAATTTTAATACTATGAAACTAAAAAAACACCTAAAAGAAATAATAATCACACTATCAGTGATTTCACTTACAACAATTTGATATGCTGCAGTAACAACAGTATCAGATACAGATACGCTAACAGCAACAATCTGGAATGAAATGAAGGATATTGTTAATAGTAATGAGGCAAAGCTTACTAATATTTATAATAATAGTTGAAAAATTTGAATATGAAAAACTATACCATCACGGAAATTAGATATTGAAACTAATGATTCTCATTTATTAAGAATAAAAAATACAAATGTAAATGGAGCATCTTATCTATGAATATTAAATGATGCAAAAAATTGGATCATAAGAAACAATGGTTGAGATGCAGATAAGTTTCAAATAAGAGATGAAACACTTTGAGAAAATCGTTTAACTATTGATAATAGTGGTAATGCATGAATATGAACAACAAGTCCTTCACAAAAACTAGAAGTAGCGTGATATATAAAATCTAATTGATTAAAAATTCCTCATGGTTTTATTATTGAACATGATTCAGTTGCAACTAGCACATCAGAGCTATTTATTAAATCAAATGCAAATATAGAATTTACTATTGATGCTGATAATTCTACATCTGATAGATCTTTTAGGATAATGAAAGATAATGCTGTAGATTTATTTAAAATACAAGAGAATGGAAATGTATGAATATGAACATCTAATCCTACTTCAAAATTACAAGTAGTTTGATTGCTAGAATATGCAGATAATGCTGCTGCTGTTGCATGAGGATTGACTGTATGAGCAGTTTATAGAACATGAGATTTGTTGAAAGTTGTACATTAATATATTAAATGATTGAACTAGTTGGAAACAGTTAGATAATTAAAAAAAATAGTTTAGCAATTTGCTAAACTATTTTTTTTAATTATCTGGATAATTTCACATTTCATAATCATAATTTCAGATATCATCATTATATTTATAAATGATTCAATAATCATCATATTGTTGGAAATCTGTTGGGAGGAAGTCTATATATCATTCTTCTTGTAATTGTAGTGCATCATAACTGTGTTCTCATTTTTCTTCTGTATAAAGTTTATCAGCTCTTTCAATATATTCTAAATTCAGTTCACGAATTGCTTTATTTAGATAGTTTCAGCATTTTGTGTCTGATAATATTTCTTCTTCTATTTCTTCTGAAAATTCTCAGAAAATTTTTATTCTAGATTTTTCAATATTTTTAATAACTTTTCCAGATAATTCAAATCTTTTATTTATAAATATTTCAGCTCAAACTTTTTCTAAATCACTTGCAAAAGCTAAACATACTTCATCTTCACTTTCTATAGATTTAGCAATATTTAAAAACATAAAATATGATTTTTCTCTGTTTCATCATTTTCATGACATTATAGCTGCCATTACCTTTGATCAAGATAATCCATCCTCTATAGCACTGGCTATTTTATAATAATCTGCAGCATTTTTAGGGTCATTCATGTAGTAATAATATACATATGCTAGGTAGTATGGAATATTATATTCACTACATGGATTTTTAAATCTATCTTGTGACCATATTTTTTCTAAATCATCTTCTTGTTTTATAAGCTCAATTTTTTCAGCATCACAAAATGTATCTATTCATTTTAATCACAATTTTACAGCCTCATTTTTATTTCTATCTTGTTCATTATCAGAAAGATCTTCATATCTTTGATTATAACTTGGTAATAATAATTGACCAATAGAATAAGGATGCTCAAAATAAGGATTTAATTCTGTGATTAAATCTATCATAGCAAACAAATATTTTTTATATTCAGATCATATAGCATTTCACCCAATATATTGAATAGTTTTAAGCCAATACAAATCTCATTTTAATGTTTTAAATCAAAACGAACTATTTATTGCTGCACTTTTTGTAGGTAAATTTTCTGGGTGCTCTATAAAACTAGTTTTTATTTCTATATGTTTTGTGTAATTTAGTCAGTTAATTTTATAAAAACCAACTAATATTAATAAAAGTAAACTAATACTTATTAATCTCTTGTTTATTTTTTTCATAATGTTTTTTTATAATAATAATCCCTCTGTCCTATCGGATATCTCTCTTTCTAAGGGAGAAATAAAATAGTCTTCCCTTAGAAAGGGAAGTACCCGAAGGGTGGATGGGATTTAATATTTTCTATATATCATCTCAATCAATATCTATTGTCAACTTTGGTTGCTCTTTACAGATATATAATCTTCTTTCTCTTCATTCTCAGATACTTTTTGTAGAAATAGTTTTTTTTCATAAATCTCAAACAAATCAGTGAATTTTTTTTCTTTCATATGAAGAATAAAAAGGTAATTGGATATCTTTTCAGTTTTTTTCTACTAATCTGATTTTAGCTTTGATAAAATCAAAAAGTCTTTCATCTTTTGTTTTCATGTAATCATTTACTTCTATATGAAGCTTAATTCTTTCTCATATATTTTTTGAAGACATAAGCCTTAAAATATTTTCAATCATATTTAGATTTTTCCCATTTGGTCATATAACTATACCAGATTCTTCAGTTTCTATTTTTATATTAAAAATATTAGATTCTTCTACATTTTGTATTTTTAATGTATCTAGTTTTATATTTAGTCTTTCAAATAACTCTTTAGTTAATTTTTCTATACTTTCTTGCATGTTTTTTCTTACTTTAATAAATATAAAAAAATATTAACAAAAAAACAATATTTTACAAGTTTTTATATTTTTTTGACTTTTAGAAAAAAATACTTATCCTACCTCCAATTATTCTTTATTTATTCAGTTTTTTTAAATGCCAGACAAAAAAGTAGTTGATGATTATTATTCTCAAATAAATCCTAAAGATTCATTAAAAGGTGCCTGAGGGAAAGGTAATAAGCCAAAAATCATTGTTAAGAAAAAAATAATCGTTAAAAAACCAAAAATAGCTTCTAAAAATGATGGAGCTAATATTAATGCGGATAAAAAAACTAATACTACATCAAAAAATAAATTTTCAAAACCAAAATGAATTGTACAAAATTTAAAAGTAGTAAAAAGAGATAATACTTCTAAAAAAACAAGTGTTATAAAAAAATGAGGAGGATGATCTAAAAAATTTACTATAAAAAAAAGAGATAACGCACCTAAAAAATTTACTATTATAAAAAAAGGGGATCCTGATTATAAAGAAAGAGTTAAAAATAAATGACAATCTCAAAATAAACAAGAATCTGGAGTTAAATTTAAACTTAGAAATACTTCAAAAGAAGATGAAGCAAAAAAATTCAGAAATAATAAAAATGCTGTTAGATGAGGTCAAAAAAATTATAATGATAATAAAAAATCAGCATTAGCTGTATGAAACAAAAGAACAAGATGAAGATTTAGACACAAAGAAGATGTTACATTTACTAGATCAAATAAAGTAAATAAAAAAGAAGAAAAAAAATTAGAAGATATAAAACAAAATCTTGTAGAAAAAACTGGTCAAACGGTAACGGTTCCAGAAATTTTATCTCTGAAAGAATTATCAGAAAAAATATGAGTAGTTTTGCCAAAACTTATGGCAGAATTCATGAAAAATTGAATGATGGTAAATATAAATTCAAAAATAGATTTTGATTCTGCTTCAATAGTGTCTGAAGCCTTTGAGATTAAGCTTGAAAAAGAAGTATCAGATCAAGCATCAGTTGAAGATATTATGACTTGAAATTTCGATGATTTATTTAAAGAAGAAGATGAATCTAGATTAACATCAAGACCTGCTGTTATTTCAATAATGTGACATGTAGATCATGGTAAAACATCACTTTTGGATCATATTAGAGAATCAAAAGTAGCTTCAGGTGAAGCCTGAGGAATAACTCAAAGTATTTGAGCATATCAAGTTGAAATGGAAAATGGTAAAATTACATTTTTAGATACTCCAGGTCATGAAGCGTTTACGGTTATGAGGGCTAGATGAGCGAAGTTAACTGATATTGCTATTTTAGTAGTAGCTGCTGATGAATGAGTAAAACCACAGACTATTGAATCAATAAATCATGCAAAAGAGGCAAATATACCAGTTATAGTTGCTATAAACAAGATGGATAAAGAGTGAGCAAATCCAGATAATGTAAAATGACAATTAGCAGAACATGGTTTAACACCAGAAGATTGGGGTGGAGATACTCCTATGGTTCCAGTTTCAGCACATTCATGATTTTGAATAGATGATTTACTTGAAATCATATTACTTGTTGCTGAAATGAAAGAATTAAAGGCAAATCCAGAAAGAGCTTGAATTGCTACAATTGTTGAATCACATTTGGATCATAAATTATGACCAGTTGCAACTGTACTTGTAAATACTTGAACACTTAATAAATGAGATAATATAGTTTGTCAGGACGCTTTTTGAAAAATAAAATTATTAAAAGATCATAATAATGTTTGAATAAAATCTGTAGCTCCTTGAGAACCAGCACTTATTGTGTGACTTGATAAGGTAGTTGATGGTTGATCTTTCTTGCAAGTAGTAGATTCTCTAGATGTTGCAAAAGAAAAAACAGAAGAGTATAGAGTAATTATAAGAAAACAAAAAGAAGCATGAGCTTGATGATTAGCACTTTTAATGTCAAAAATAAAAGCTTGAAATTTAAAACAATTAAAAATTATTTTAAAAGCAAATACAAATTGATCATTAGAAGCTATAAAAGCTTCATTATTAAAACTCTCAACTCCTGAAACGACTGTTGAAGTAATACATGGATGAGTTTGAGCAATAACTGAATCAGATATTCTGATGTGACAATGAAGCGAAGCAATCCTTGTATGATTTAATGTATGAGTATTGCCAACAGCTAAATCAACTTTAGAAGCTTCATGAGTAGAATATATAAGTAGTGATATTATTTATCATATTACTGAAAGAATAGAAAAAATAATAACTTGAATGCTAGATCCAAAAGAAATAGAAATAGTACTTTGAAAAGCAGAAGTATGAGGAGTATTCTTTACATGAAAATGATTTATGATTCTTTGATTGAAATTAAATGAAGATAATAAAATTGAAAATAAAGCACTTATAAGAATTATTAGAAAAAATAAGGTTATTTGAAAATGAATAATAGAATCATTAAAGAGTTGAACTCTTGAGGTGAAGGATCTAGAATGACCAATAGAATGTTGAATAAATCTTAAAACAACAGCTTCAGTAGAAATGTGAGATGAATTAGAAATTCATAAAATTGAAATTCAGAAATAATATTTTTTTTGTTTTTTTATAATTTTTATGATAAAATAATATAAATATTTAATAATAATATAAAAAATATGTCTATTTTAGATTGAGTAGAAATGTTGTCTGATTTATATGATACAGAAAGAGAACAATTATCTGGGTTTTGTCAGGAAAAATTTTTAAAATCTGGTGAAGTTTTATTTCATGAAGATGATGAAGCATCAGCAATGTATTTTTTAAAGGAAGGAGCAATGGAAATTTCAAAAAATATAGATTGAAAAAAATCTGTTATTTGAGAAGTTCATTCAGAAGAAATTTTATGAGAAATGGCTTTATTTTGAGATACAGACAAAAGAATGGCAACAGCCACAGCTATTTCTGATAGTACATTAATAGTAATTTTATCTTTTTCAATAAAAGAGCTTGCTTATAATCATCCAGACTTATTAGGAAAGATTAAAATGATTATAAATGAAAGAATGATGAAGAATAAGGTAGGGTAATAAAAAATAAAAAGTATAGGAAAGCTAAATTAAATTTAGCTTTTTTTAATTTTCTAAATATACTAAAAATATAATAATATTTTTTAATAAAAAACTATGTATAGACAAAATCAAAAAGCCTTCACCTTAGTAGAATTAATAGTAGTAATCACAATCCTAGCTATTCTATGAACAATAGCTTTTATATCACTACAATGATATTCGCGCGATGCCAGAGACTCAGTAAGAGTTTCAGATTTATCAAATATAGAAAAACAATTAGAACTATATTTAGTAAAGTGAACAAAATTACCAATACCAGATGATGAATTAGAATTACAATCATCATGAGTAACAATATGATATCAATGAACAATTTGACTAGAATCATTAAATAAAATCTGAGTACATGGATGATGAAAAGATCCACTTGATGATACGTATTATACATACAGAATAAATGCTAATAAAACAGCATATCAAGTTATGTGATATTTAGAAAATGAAACACCTATATCATTTTATTCCTCTCTCCTGATAGGAGAGGGGTTAGGAGTGAGGTTAACTAATGCTGCAGACCTAACAAAAAGATATCCAAAGTTATATTGAAAAACACTTTGAGTTTTAGTTGATCAAGTTACAAATAAACCATTAGATAAAATAGAAACAGGTACAGTGGAATTAAGAACATATACTGTAAACATTGTAGATATGTATTTATCAACAGATAAAAAACAAAGTTGAACATGAACAATGACAATGTATTGAACAATGGAAAATCTAGCAAGAAATCAAAATTTTACAGTTCCACTTAAATGTCCAGACTGATTCATAGAAGTACCATGAAACAGAGATATCTGACAACCGTCATTTTGTGTAGCAAAATATGAGATGAGTTTTGCTTGATTACAACAATTAGATAATAATTGAGATTGGAATGCATATTCATATTTAGATAATGATGCTATAAATGTTATTCATACATGAGTTTTAGTGTCAGCACAATGAAATTCACCAATAGCAGAAATTACTCAACCACAAGCAATAGCTGAATGTGAAGCAATGTGAGAATGATATCATCTAATTACAAATAATGAATGGATGACAATAGCGAGAAACATTGAACAGCAATGACAAAATTGGTCAAGTTGAAATGTATGAGAATGATATATTTTTAATGGTATATCAGAAGAATCAACAATGTGATGTGATTGAAATTCTGCATCAAACCTACCTATTGCCAGTCAATGGTGAACAGTTACTTGACATGATATATGTGATTTAAAAAATAAACTAATATTATCAAATTGACAAGAAATTTGGGATTTTTCATGAAATGTATGGGAACATGTTAATGGAGCAAATACATTAGATTGAACAAATTATAATACAATGAATGCTAACGTATGTTGAATAAATTGAGCTGCAGATTGGGATTGGTATAGTTATACCAGTTGATGATTAGATACAGAACCTCAATGTGAGTTTGTAAATGGTTATACATATGATAGTATTTGACCTTCAACAACATGATTAAATACAGATAATGGGATATGAAGAATATTGAGTTATAGAGTAAATAATTCAACAATTAATAGGGTTTTTCTTCGTGGTGGTACTGCTTCTGATCCATCTCTCACTGGAGTTTTCGCATTGCGTGTTAGTCGGACTTTGTCTGATTGGACCAGAGATACGGGGTTTCGTTGCTCTAAATAATTTTAGAAACAATATTTAAATACTTATATGTTTTTTATGTAAAAACTAGTTATTTTAAAAAAAACTCAAAAAAAGATTTGCATTAATTCATGTTTTCTATATACTCCAAACACTTTTCTAATTTTAATCGACTTTATTTATGTCAAATAAACAAGATAAAATAGAGGTAGAGTGAACTATTTTGAAGGCTCTACCTGGCCTGGTTTTTGTTATACAATTACCAGAAGAGTTTTGATGATGAGTTATTCAATGATACCTTAGCTGAAAAATGAGAAACAACTATATAAAACTTATTGAATGAGATAAAGTATTAGTTGAGCTTTCTCCATATGATTTAACTAAGTGAAGAATAATCTTCAGGCAAAAATAAAATATCATACCTAATATATATAAGGTATGCTTATACTAAGCATTATTAGAAATTTAAAATTATTACATAATTTATAAAATCTAATATATGCTTTGCATAACTTAAGTCAACAAATATATTTTTTCAAAATCTATTTGCGTCTTAACTTAATTACTTTAATTAATTTATTAATTACTATGAAAGTAAGAACTTCTGTAAAGAAAATATGTGATGACTGCAAGGTTGTTAAAAGAAAAGGTATAGTTAGAGTGATATGTAAAACTGCAAAACATAAACAAAGACAAGGGTAAGCATAAAACACTAAAAATACTTTTAAAAAATATTAACTTAATATTTAATACTAATTTATATGGCAAGAATTGCTTGAGTAAATTTACCAAATGGAAAGCATGCAGAAATTGCATTAACTTACATTTATGGTATCGGTAGAACAGCTGCTAATGAAATATTAGCTGGTGTGAAAATAGAAAAAACAACAAAAATTGAAAAACTTTCAGAAGCAGATCTAGATAAAATCAGAGATGTTATAAAAGAAAATCATGTTGTTGAATGAGATCTTAGAAGATTAGTTGCTGGTAATATTAAAAGATTACAAGAAATTAATTGTTATAGAGGTCAAAGACATAGAAAAAGACTTCCAGTTAGAGGTCAAAATACCAAAACTAATGCTAAGACTAGAAAATGAAAGTCAAAAGCAATTACTGGTAAAAAGAAATAATAAACATGTCTAATTAGACATATATATTTTATTTAGAAATTTATTTTAAATTATGGCTAAAGCTAACGCAAAGAAAACTGTAAAAAGAAGTAAAAAAACTAGACAAATTGTTCAACATGGACAAGCTCATATTATGGCTTCATTTAATAATACTATTGTTAGTATTACTGATGAAAAAGGTAATGTGTTAACTTGGGCTACTGGTTGATCTGCTGGTTTTAAAGGAGCTAGAGAATCTACTCCTTATGCTGCTCAAGTTACTGCTGAACAAGCTGTCGAGAGAGCTAAAACACTACATTCTATCGAATCAGTTGACGTTTACGTTAAATGAATTGGTATTGGTAGAGAACAAGCTATAAGAGGATTAATATCTGCATGAGTTGATTTAAAAGCAATTTATGATATTACTCCAATTCCACACAATGGGTGTAGAAAAAAGAAAGTAAGAAAATTATAATATTACATTTTAAATTTTAAATTTAACTATGAGGTATACTTGACCAAAGAAAAAACTTTGTAGAAGAGAAGGTGTTAATTTATTTGGTGTACAAAAATATGATTTAAATGATTCTAAAAGAGCTCCTTTAAGAAGTAGAAAAACATCAGAATTTGGTACTCAACTAAGAAAGAAACAATTAGCAAAAAGAATGTTTGGATTATCTGAAAAACAATTTGCTTCTTATTTCAAAAAAGCACAAAAATCTACTGCTAAGTGAACTACATGAGAAAAAATGTTAACTTTAATAGAGTTAAGATTAGATAACGTAGTTTACAGAGCTAACTTTGCTAGAACTAGAATGCAATCTAGACAATTCGTGAGTCATGCTCACTTTACTGTAAACGGAGTTAAAGTAGATGTTCCTTCTATCTCAGTAAAAGTATGAGATGTTATCTCTCTTAGAGATAAACTAAAAGAAAGTCCACTATACAAATCTTTATTAGAGGAGTTAGTTGAATTTTCAAAACAAAATAAATGAAAGGTTTCAGGATGTAAATGGATAGATGTTGATTCTAAAAAATTATCAATCACAATTAAAGCGATACCTACTAAAGAAGATTTCGAACAAATTATCGATATCCAAAAAATAGTAGAATTTTATTCAAAATAGTTTAATTATTTTTGTAATCAATTTAATAATATGCATATTATACATAATACAATTTGAGTTCCTAAAATTATACAAAAAGATTTAGATATTAATTCTGCATCTTTCACGGTATGACCATTACCTAAATGATATTGAGTTACTTTAGGAAATTCGTTAAGAAGAATATTACTTTCTTCAATACCTGGTACTAGAATTACTTGAATAAAAGTAAATGGTGTAAACCATGAATATTCTACTCTACCTTGAATTAAAGATAGTATAATTGATATAATTCTTAACTTAAAAGGATTAGTATTAAAAAAAGAATCAGTTGGAACAGAGTGGTTAAAACTTTCTAAAAACAAAAAAGGGAAAGTAACAGCAAAAGATATAAAATCTCCTGCTGGAATAGAAATACTAAACAAAGATTTATACATTACTGAAATTGATCAGGATGGTTTAGATTTAAATATAGAAATAAGAGTCGAAAGAGGTGTTTGATATATGTCTGTAGAAGAACTTAAAGAAAGAGAAGAAGATGTAGAAGTATTACTAGTTGATGCTAACTTCTCTCCAGTAGTTAATGTAAAATACAACATAGAACAAACAAGATTTGGGGAAATGACAAATTTAGATTCTCTTGAAATGGTGGTTACAACAAATGGTGCAATAGCTCCAGTTGACGCTGTTAAATTTTCATGAGACATGCTTACTTCATACTTTGGATTATTTAATGAAGATGCACTACAGGTTGAATGACAATTTATTTCAAATGTAGAAGAGCTTATTAATAAAGAAAAAGAAGAAGTACAAGAAGAGTTAGAAAAAGAAAGCTATACTCCAATAGAAATTATGTGATTATCTCCTAGAACATTAAATGCGTTAATAAATTGAGATATTCTTTCAATTGAAAAACTTACTAAATGTACTGAAACAAAACTTTCTTCTATCAAATGATTTGGTAAGAAAGCTATGACAGAAATCAGATTATCACTTGCTGATAGAGGATTGAAGTTATTAGGAGATGACTAAAAAGTCAAATTTATAACTATTACACTTATTTAAAATGAGACATAGAGTTAGAAAACATTTAAAATTTAGTAACAAAAGCTTTGCACACAGAGATGCTATGCAAAGAAACTTACTAACATCTTTCTTTATACATAAATCTGTTAAAACAACTGTAAAAAAAGCTAAATTAATAGTTCCTATGGTTGATAAACTTATTAATGTTGTAAATACAAAAGATGAAATGAATGCAATTAGATATGCAATGAAATATCTATTTACAAAAGATGCATCAATTGAATTATTCAAAAATGTTGCACCAAAATACAAAGGGAATAGAACTTCTGGTTTTACTAGAGCTACTGCTATCAAATTAAGAGATGGTGATAATGCAAAAATAGTAAAATTAGAACTAGTTTAATTAAAATTATACTTAATTTATATATATGAAAACTATTACTCCAACACAATTAAAAGGAGACGAAAGAAAATGGTACACGATTGATGCTAAAGGACAAACTTTAGGTAGACTAGCAACTCAGCTTGCTACAATACTAAAAGGGAAGAACAAGGCTTCATTTGCACCACATATAGATAATTGAGATTACGTAGTTGTAACAAACTGTGATAAATTTAAAGTTACTTGAAAAAAAATGACTGATAAAATGTATTACAGACATACAGGTTACCTAGGTGGTCTTAAAGAAATTTCTTTAGAAGATTTATTGGTTAAAAAACCTACAAAAGCATTAGAACTTGCTGTTTCAGGAATGTTACCAAAAAATAAACTTAGAAAAGGAATGTTATCTAGATTAAAATTATTTACTTGAGATGAACATACATATGTTGCTCAAAAACCAGAACTTATAAAATAATAACTTTTTATGGCAAATAAATATACTTACACTATTTGAAAAAGAAAAACTGCTTCTGCTCAAGTGAAATTATTTGAGGGAAAAGGTACTGACATGGTTAATGGTAAAAAAATATCTGAATATGTTACAAGATCAGATTTATTTGATACTATTTATTCACCACTAAAACTTTGTAAAGTAAAAGAAAAATTTTATTTTGAAGTTAAGATTTCATGATCTGGTCCATCAGCACAAGCTGAAGCTATTAGACATGGTCTTGCTAGAAGTTTAGCTTGATCTGATTCGTGATTCAAACAAGTTTTAAAAGCTGCTTGATTACTTACTAGAGATGCTAGAAAAGTGGAAAGAAAGAAACCAGGAAGACACAAAGCAAGAAAAGGAATGCAATGGTCAAAAAGATAATTTTTGTACTAAGCAACCTGTTTCTATTAATTTACTATTTATAATTGAAAAATGCCTACTATTAATCAATTAATCAAGAGAAAGAGAAAAACTCCTTCTACAAAGAGTAAATCTCCTGCATTACAAATGATAAAGAATTCTATTAAGAAAACTAACTCATTTATACCAGGATGATGTCCTCAAAAAAGAGGAGTGTGTGTTAAAGTAACTACTATGACACCTAAAAAACCAAACTCTGCCCTAAGAAAAGTAGCTAGAGTTAGACTAACTAACGGTATGGAAGTTAATGCTTACATCGGTTGAGAAGGTCATAATTTGCAAGAACATAGTGTTGTTGCTATTAGAGGTGGTAGAGTAAAAGATTTACCATGAGTAAGATACCATGTTGTTAGATGAGTACTTGATTGCGAGTGAGTAGCTGACAGAAAACAAGGTAGATCACTTTATGGTGCTAGAAAACCAAAGTAAACCAATAATGCGGAGTAAGCTCAACAATTGCTGAAAAATTCCGCAATACTTATTTATTAATTGTTACAAAATATGAAAATGAACGAAGAATTATCTTTGATGGATAAATTCACAAACTATGTGATGCTAGATGGTAAAAAAAGTTTAGCTAAAAAAATAATGGCTGATACATTTGCTGAGATTAAAGCTAAAGGACAAAAAAATCCACAAGCTATCTTTGATAAAGCAATAGAAAATGTTGTTCCAAGAATTGAGGTTAGACCAAAAAGAGTATGAGGTTCTATATACCAAGTACCACAAGAGGTTAATCCAAAAAGACAAATATTTTTAGCCGCAAAGTGGTTAATTGAAGCAGCTAGAAGTAAAAAAGGTGCAGGTTTCGCTAAATTTCTAGCAATAGAATTAATCGAAGCTGCTAATGAAAATGGAACTGCTTTTAAGAAGAAATTAGAAGTATATAAAATGGCAGAAGCTAATAAAGCATTTGCTAGATTCGCACAAAGAAAAAGAAAATAATTTTTTAGTTAATAATTTTTAAACAATGGCTCACAAGAAAGCTCAATGATCTACTAGTAATGGTAGAGATTCAAATGCCAAAAGACTTGGTGTTAAACTATTCGGTGGACAAAAAGCTGTTTCAGGAAATATTATCCTTAGACAAAAAGGTAATAAATACTGGCCAGCTCAAGGTGTATCTCAATGAAGAGATTTCACTTTATTTGCTACTTCTGAATGAACTGTGACTTACACAGAAAAAAACAGAACAAGATTTGACGGAAGAAGATACAAAGATACTTACGTATCTGTAGTATAATTAATATAGATTTAAAAATAACAAGCTATTATAGCTTGTTATTTTTTTGTAAATAAATTCCCCTATAATCCCCTTTATTAAAGGGGATGAACTGCAGGTTAATTAAATTTTGTTTTTTTAGTTTTATATTTATACTGAAATTAGTGAAGGTTTAAAATAAAAACAAAATAAAAATAGGAGAGAAAAATGTTAAGTTTAATTCATAAGGTATTATCAGGAATTATTATTTTTCTTAATAAAATTGTTAAGAAAAAAAAGATTAATTTTTTTTCAACAAGAGCTATGGCAACATTTGCAGTATTTTTTGCAAGTGAATTGTCTGTATTAATGCTTGTTTTAATAATGTTAAGTCCATTAATAGAGAATCAAATATTTATTTTTTGGCCAATATTTTTTACAGGTTGTTTTGCATTACTTGCACAAGAAGCAGTATATAAAATTTCTAAGTCTATGTGGAAAGATCCACTTAGTGCTTGAAATGTTTGAAAAAAGAAGGTCTGTATGACCTTCTTTTCTGTTTCTATATAAATATATAAAAAGTATATAAAAATAATTTGCAATAATAAACAAAATAAATATAATGAGTAAAATTTACATTGTAATATGAAAGATTATGATAGAAGTGGATGTGGAAGCTTTTAAAAAAGAATGATTTAGTTTTGAGGATATTCAAGATATTATTGAATCAGAAAGAGAGTTTGAAGTGACTTGAGTTTCTTATAATTTAAAAGATGCTTTTTCGTTAGTTAGAAAAAATTTGTTTTCTAATAAAAACAAAAAGTGTATAAAATAAAGGTTAATAAAAATGCTATAGAAAGTATAACAAATATTGTTAAATATATTTCTCAAGATAATATCTTTTATGCAAATCAAGTGCAGGAATATATTTTTAATAGTATTAAATTACTTGAAAGCTTTCCTTTCTTGTGAGTGGAAAAAATAAATTGATATAGGATAATAATTGAATCAAAATATAAATTTAAAATTGTTTATAGAATAAATTCAAGAACAATTTATATTGTATGAATTTATAGAGAACAAAAATCTTGGAAATAAATATAGGAAAAATAACAAGCTATTATAGCTTGTTATTTTTTGTTTTGTATTTATACTTAAATTAGTGAAGGTTAATATTAAAATAAAAATAAAATACAAATAGGGAGGAAGTTATGTTTGATAAAAAGGATATTGAAGATTTACAATATCAGGCAGCTAAAATAGGTGGAATATTTTTTTTATTTTTAGTGTTCGGAGTAATTTTTGGTTATTATTTTGTTTCTCTTACAACTTTTATAATATTTGATAATGATTTATTATATATTGAAATTATAGTTTCTTCATTTGTTATACCTGCCTCAACAGTTTTAATAATGGGGGATA
This sequence comes from uncultured Candidatus Peribacteria bacterium, assembly GCA_964527325.1. Classification (GTDB taxonomy): domain Bacteria; phylum Patescibacteriota; class Gracilibacteria; order BD1-5; family UBA6164; genus UBA6164. The sequence goes on from CAZGNU010000015.1 coordinate 15,700, forward strand.
TTGATAAAGAAAAATATAATCCTAAAATTGAAAGAATAAAATTTCAAGGAATTTTTATTGGAAGTTTACTTTTAATATCATGTTTTTTAAAAGAGGCAAATATAGAAATATCTTCTAATTGGATTTTATTCATATTTGTTTTGATAATAATATATGTATTTATACATAAAAAAATAATAATAAATTATATATATTCTAAAAAGGAGGAGGTTAATGAAGGAAAATAATATTATTAAATATTCTTTTTTTAAGAGAATATCAAATATTTCGTCAGTATTTTTGTTTTGGGAAGGTGGTGTTGTTTTTTTGATAGGATTATTATATGAAAATTATAAAATATCTCCATCAATTATATCAACTTCAATTATGGTATTAATTATATTAATCTCACAATACGGAGTTATTAAAATTTCACAAGATACTTGGTATAACCCAATATGATTTTTGTGAAATATTATTTTTAAAAGAAGGTCTGTACGACCTTCTTTTGAGTTTTTATATTTGCAGCCTCTTTCCCTTAGACTTAAGGGAAGGAATTCAAGGAAGGGTTACTTTATAACAGTCCCAGGACTAGTAAAATTATTATTATCTAAAACTCTTCAGGGCATAGACGATGTATTAATTCAGAGTTTACAATTATCTCAGATAATTATTCATAGTTTGTATAATAGGGTATCAGTAAGTACTCACTTAACTGGTACTTTTATGTTGGCTTTATCGTGTCTTAGGTTGGCTGAGATGAATCCTCATCAGATGTTTATGTTGTTTCAAATTATTGAATCTCAGATGTAGCTAAGGTGGGCAACATTTGTTTTGTCTCAGATACTGGAATTTTTTATCTCTACTGCATTTCAGATTTTACATCACTCTCATACTACAGTTTTTCATCTAAGATACGTATTAGGTCAAATAGATGTGTTTTTTCAGATATAGCAATTTCATTCTATGTATGTTCATGATTTCAGAATTGCTCATTCTTCTAGGACTATATTTCATTTAATAGTAACTCATTCTTCTATAGTTCATTTAATCTTAGATTTTGACAAGTTATTAAGAAAATGTGCATTCGCTGTTAAAATGTCCCAAGGATGTCATACATCAACAAAGTATCATTCTATTTCAAATGCTTTGAAAGGGAACTTCTTTACAAACTCATTAATAGCATCAGTTATTTCATATTCTCATCTTTCAGATTTTGGAATATTTTGTACTATATCAAATATTTTACTATCAAATTTATAAACTCATAAACTAGCTAGATTTCAAATATTATTTTTAGGTTTTTCTACTATTTTCTTTATATTTCAGTCAACATCTATACTAAATACTCAATACTTTTCTGGATTTTCTACTTTTTTTACAAGTACTCAATATCAGTGGAACTTAATTAATTTTTGTAAATCATTTTTATCAAAAATACTATCTCAATTTATTATCACAACATCATTATCAGTTTTTATTCATCTAATAGCTGCTCAGGTTCACTTTTCTTCACCCTGCTCAACATATGTTATTTTTGTTTTTTTATAATTATCTCAAAATTGTTTTTTTATTAAATCTTGTTTATATTTCACAACAAAAATAATCTCATCAACAAGTTTATAGATATTTTCAAGATTATGCTCAACAATACTTTTACCAAAAATTTTAATAAGTGGCTTTGGTACTGTATTAGTAAATGGTCTTAAGCGAGTTCATTTTCCTGCGGCTAGAATTATTGCTTTCATATTGTTAATATAAAGGGGGTATTTTTTTCATTATAAACCTGTCTTTATAAAAAGCAAAGTTATATTAAATATTTATTAACTATTTTTTAACATTAAAATACTATTTTTTCTTGATTAATTAGAGATTGTGAGTATATTTAATAGGTAATATTTTAAGTTATAAAAGACAATAAAAATATGAGTGAAAATGAAAACCCAGAATTAGATATTAATGATGAGTTAGAAGAAAATAATAATGAAGAACAAACTGGATTAGAAATTCCTACGGGGATTGTTTATGCTGGTGATAAAGATAGAAATATAAGAGAGGAAATGGAGACTTGCTACTTGGATTATGCTATGAGTGTAATTGTAAGTAGAGCATTACCTGATATTAGAGATGGTTTTAAACCAGTACATAGAAGAATAATGTATTCTATGCATGAACAAGGTTTAAGAGCTAGTGCTAAATTTAGAAAATCAGCTACTGTAGTTTGACATGTACTTTGAAATTATCATCCGCATGGAGATAGTTCTGTTTATGAAGCTATGGTTAGAATGGCTCAAGATTTTAGTTTGAGATATCCACTTGTAAATGGTCAAGGTAACTTTTGATCTATGGATGGTGATTCAGCTGCTGCGTACAGATATACGGAGGCTAAAATGACAAAATTAGCAGAATTCATGCTAGCTGATATTGAAAAAGAAACTGTAGATTTCAGAGACAATTTTGATACTACGAAACAAGAACCAAGTGTGATGCCAACTAGAATTCCTAACTTACTTATGAACTGAGTAATGGGGATTGCTGTAGGTATGGCAACAAATATTCCACCACACAATTTAAATGAATTAATTGATGCTGTAGAGTTTTTATTAAAAGTATCTAATCCTGAAGAAGTTACTGTTGAAGATTTAATGGAATATGTTAAATGACCAGATTTTCCAACTTGAGGAATAGTTTATGATAAAGAAGCTTTATTAACGGCTTATTCTACTGGTAGATGATCAGTAAAAATGAGATGAGTTGCTAATATAGAACAAGATAAAAAATCAAGAAATATTATTCACATTTCTGAAATTCCTTATCAATTAAATAAATCAGTTTTTATAGAAAAAATTGCATGATTAGTTAGAGATAAAAAAATTGTTTGAATAAAGGATGTTAGAGATGAATCAAACAAAGAATGAGTTAGAATAATTATTGAATTAAAAAAAGATGCCTTCCCTAAAAAAGTATTAAATCTTTTATATAAATTAACTCCATTACAAACTAGTTTTGGTTATAATATGATCGGTTTATGAGAAAGATGAATGCAGCCAAGGTTGTATAATTTAAAAGATTTTTTAGAAGCATTTATAACTCATAGAAAAGAAGTAGTAGAAAGAAGAACAATGTTTGAGCTTAAAAAAGCTGAGGCTAGAGCTCATATATTAGAAGGTTTGAAAAAAGCTCTTGATCATATTGATGAGATAATAAAAACAATAAAAGCTGCTAATTCAAAAGATGATGCTAGAACTGCATTAATGAAAGATTTTGATTTTTCCGGGATTCAAGCAGAAGCGATTTTAGAAATGAAATTGAATAAATTAGCAGGACTAGAAAGAAAGAAAATAGAAGATGAACTTAATGAAAAATTATTAATAATTGCTGATTTAAAAGATATTTTATCTAAACCAGAAAGAATAGTAGCTATAATTATAGAAGAATTGGATGAAGTAAAGGATAAATTTGGTGATGAAAGAAGAACAACTGTAAATGCTGGTAAAATATGAGAATTTAATCCAAAGGATACTATTCCAAATGAAGAAGTATTTATTGTATTAACGAAAAATTCTTATGTAAAAAGATTAAAATCAACTGCATTTAGAACTCAAAGAAGAGGAGGTAAATGAGTTGCAACTTGAGCAAAAGAAAATGATGAAATTAAACTAATTATACCAACTCAAAATCATTCTGATTTGTTATATTTTACTACAAAAGGTAGAGTATTTACACTTCCAGCATATGAAATTCCAGAAACAACAAGAATAGCTAAATGACAACCTATTATAAATTTCTTAGGATTACAAAAAGATGAGAGTATAGCAGCTGTAATGGATAGTTCTATTGAAAATAGTAAATATTTATTCTTTGTAACCAAAAAAGGGCAAGTTAAAAAACTTGATACTGAATTAGTGCAAAACATTAGAGCTAGTTGATTGAAAGTATTATGAGTAAAAGATTGAGATGAATTAAGTTGGGTTAAAACAACTACTTGAGATGATTCAATTTTCATAGCTACAAGTGAATGAAAAGCTATACAATTTTCTGAAACTGATGTTAGACCTATGTGAAGAGCGGCTTCCGGAGTAAGATGAATAAGATTAAAGGATAAAGATAAAGTTATAGAAGTAGCAATAGTTTGAGAAGACAAAGATTATGTATTCATAGTTACTGAAAATGGTATGTGAAAACTTACAGAAATTGAATGATATAGAAATCAAAAAAGATGAGGAACATGAGTAAAAGCCATGGCAATGACAAAGAAAACAGGGAAGTTAATTTGAGCTCATATGTTGAGTGAAGAGGATAGAAAAACTGCTGAGATAATTCTTATTTCAAAATGAGGTCAAACTATTAGAATGACTTTCAAATGAATTAGAAAAACTTCAAGGGTTACTCAATGAGTAATATTAACAAAGGTTAAAAAATCTTGAGATAAAGTAGTAAGAGCTTCAGTTGTGAGAGAAGGGGAAGATTTAGAAGGGTAATTTGGTTAATAATTTTAAAAAGTTTTGCTTTTTATAAGAAATATACTATAATTATATCAACTCATGGTAGTATATGAGGGAAAATAAAAAAAGAGAGGTTACTCCTCTCTTTTTTATGCTTTCTTTTTTTGCTTACTTTTAGTAAGCTTGAAAGCAAAAATATATCCCTTCTTTGTTTTGAAGGATAGATATATTCTCATGGTAGTATAGGTTAGGAAGTAAAATATACTTCCTAAGGAAAAGCTTCCTTATGGAAGCCTTTGAATTATATGAAAAATTTTATAGAACGCAAGTTTGCTTATATATTTTGTATATATTTAATGGTTAACATTTTTATTTGTTAGTTTTTTTTGTATTAATTTTTTTCTATATTCATTTATTTTAAAATACATTCATCCAATTATTCACTGATTTCTTAAATATGATGCAAGTTTATCTTCTCATTCAATGTTAAAAGTTTTTGAATCACCCATTACTGAATTAGATCAAGAAAAAATTCTTAGTTTTTCTTTTACATCGTTTAAAGTATTTGATTCTACAAATGGCTTATTTTCTAATTTTGCAATAAATTTAAGTAATTCATTTCAAAATTTTCTTAATTCTTCATTATCTATATAATTTTCACTATCAGGATTTATATTTACATTTCAAGCTGCAGTCATTAATTCTTTTCTGTATTTCCATACGCTTAGTAAATTTAAATTTTCAAAAAAGTTATAAAAATTAATTAGATTATTAGTTGCCTTTTTATTTCAAATTAGTAACTTTTTTTCCTCTTTTGTAATTGGGATTTCTTTTTCATCATGAGTTGTAACTATAGTTTGTCATCCTTTTTCTATAAAATCTTTTTCTTCAAAAGCAGGTTGTTTATCTGTTATTTCTTTTGGTTCTATATTTTTAGTGTTTTGTTCATTTTTTTCTTTCTTATTATAATGTTCTTTGTATTTTTCTTCATGTTGAATTAACGCTTGATCTAGCTCTTTATTTTCTTTTCTTAAATATTGCATTATCTCTTCATTTGTTTTTCATTGTTTTTGTTGTTCTCTAACTTTTTGTACTGTTTTTGTATCAAAAAAATTGTTTGTAGTTCAAGCTCTTTCAAGGCCTGTTGATAATAGTGTATTATTATTTATTTTTTCATTATGTGTATTAAGTTCATCAGCTGAATAATTTGATATATCAGTGGCATATAATTCTTCTTGTTTATATTTAACTGAATTACTTGTATAATCAATCATTAATCAATTTATTTCACTAAAATCAGAATTAGAAATGATTGGAATTTTAGTATCACTATTTGAATTTTGTTCTTTTATTTTTTTATTAATATTATCAATAATATTTATTGAATCTATTGCACATGGATTGTTAATAATATTTTTTTGTAATTTTTCAAATAGCTCATTTGCAATTTTTTCATTTAAATTAAATTTTTCTTTAAAAACATTAAGAATTTGTTGTTTTTCTTTTTTAAGTCTTTCTCTATGTTCAACTTTTAAAGTATTTTCAAGAATTTCTTTTCATGGTGTTTGTGATATAGGACAATATCAACTAAAAGTTTCTAAAAATTTCTTTTTTAAAATAGGGTTTTTTAGTATAAATTTTTTAGCATTTTCTGTTTCTTTAGGAGTTAGAGTTTTTGCATTTTTAAGAAAAGAAGTTGTATCGTTAGAATTAAAAAGTTCAGTAAAATCTACCATTTTTTCTACTATAGATCATAGTCATTTTTTTTCTAGTTCTTTTTTTGCTATTTGCTTATTTTTATCATCAGAATTATGTTCCCAAAGTTTTCATAGCTGAATTAGTGTTGATTTTCAGAAAGTTGTTAGAAGTTTTTCTTTGTTTAGGGAATTAGTACTTGATAGGTATTTAAAATAGTTTGCAAGAACCATAGAGTTTATTTCAGAGGCATTAGTTCCATATAAATTTGATTCAAAATCAGAAATAGTTGTTAAGAAGTTTCAGTTTTCTTTGTTATTAAAACCTCTCAATAATTTATTGTTATATCATTTTTTAAAAGAATTATTTCATATAATTTTTTTAATTAATTGTTCTTGGAAAAGCTTTATTTCATATTTTGTTTTTAGTTCATCAATAGAATTATCTGAAACAGCTTGAGCGAAACCTTTATCAATAATATTTGCATTTTTAAAACCAGAATACTCAGAATTTAAATATTCTAATGCTCATAAGGCTTCTTCTTTTGTGAAATTATATAATGTTTTTGTAAATATATCTTGAGTTTTTTCTCTGATTGTTTTTTCTCATATAGTTTTAGCTTTGTGAGTATAATATCAGTCGATTAAATTATTTTTATCAGCTAGGGTTATAATATTTGAAAATTCTAATTTTATTCTTGTTAGTTCTTTTTCAGCTATCTCGCTATTTTCTTGAATAGATATTTGTATCTGAGTTTCCAGATCTTTATATTCTTTTTCAAACTTTGAAATTAATTTTTTATCTCAGCTTTGTTTTGCTAATCATAAAATTCTACTAGCTTCCATTAAGGCTTTACTAGTATCATTTTTTACTTCGTTTACTGAGTCAGAAGTTTTTATCTGTTCATTTAATTGATGTGTTTTTAATGACATAGCTTTATAATTATTTATTATTTTCTGTTAAAGATTTTTTAAATGCTTCAGTTTGGAATATACCTTTTAGGTTAACATATTTTTCAAAAAACATTTCTTCAATATTAGTGGATCATTTTTTATTAGCATTATCTTTGTGCCCATCTCATATTATTTGATATCCATTTTGGGAATTAAAAATATTTTTAAATTCATCTAGGTTTTTACTTGAATCAATTTTTTGTTTTCTTACAGATAACAAAATAGAGTTTAGAAATATTTTTAATTCATTTTCATCAAAAAAATTATCCTTAATATTTAAAACAGATCAACTAATTCATCAAATAGCTGTTGCTATTTCATCTTTTATTCCCCATAAATTAACTAATCAAACTTCTTTTAAGGTTAAAAATGAATTAATTAAATTTTGTTCTATTTCTTTATTTGTAATTAATGCTTTTTCTTTATCAGTTATAGTTAATCCTTTTATTGGATTTTTATTATCTCAAAATGATGGAATATAATTACTAGATTCTGATAGATTTATATTTTTTTCAGAATCTTGCTCTGTATGTTCTGAATTATTATTATTATCTGTTTTAGTTGCTTCTTCTTTTTTCTTATTTATAGCATTAATTCTATATACTTTAATTTTTGTTTTAAGTGTTTTACTATATTGTGATAAAAACAATATAGATTCATCTCTGTTTAGTCATAATTTAACACATTGTTGCATTAATTCATTAGCACGATCTTCTCATAAGTTTTCTATAAGATTATCTATAATTAACTCAAGTTCTCACATGTTTGTTTCATCTTCATTTTCAGCTTCATATGCTCTTTGTATATTGAATTCATTTATTTTTATATTAAACTCTTTTGCAAATTTTTCTAAATTTCCATTTTCTAAAAAGTTTTTTGGCAAATGTTTTTTTAATATTTCAACTTCATTTGCATATTCATTTTCTTCGTAGTCATCAGGATTTATTATATAATCTAAAACCTCATGTAAATATCTTGTAAGATCTTTATTTCATTCAGTTTTTTCTATCCATTTTAAATAACGCATAATTTCAAGGTAGCTGTTTCATTCAACACCTCATTTTGATAGTTGGATTTTTAAATCTTCAGCAGTAATTACATATTCTCACTTTTCTTCATTAAAAGCTCTAATGTGAGTATCTGAAACAAAAGGTGATTTTGCTAATTCAGGGTAATCTTGTTCTATTTGTGTTATTTGATTTTCACGAGCTGTTAATTTTTCTTTTATTGAATTAAGATTTGTTTCATTTCATGTGTTATTTTCTTTATATTCATTCCAAATAATTTCTGATTTTTTTATTGTTTTAATATTTGTATTATTAAAATCAATTTTTTCCATGATTTTTTGAATTGTTCAAATTTGTTTATTATATGTTCAAATTTGTTTTTCTTGCTCTGTAATACTGTTTGGATTTTCAATACCTATTGAAAAATCTTGAATATTTTCAAGTGCTTTTTGAATATCAGAAAACATTGTATTAATATCTTTATGTGTTGTATTATTTTCTGGTATATCTACTCTTTTAATATCTTCAGCTCACATTTTTTTTATTTTTAAAAATTAATTAATTTTTCTATTTCTTGCTCTTCTTGTTCATGTTCTTGTTTTTCTTTATTTACTCTTGCTTGTCATTTTTCTTTTATTTTAATCATTTTGAGTTCTTCTTTTAATCACATGATTTCTTTTAGTTTTTGGTCGAGAAGTGTGTAAATATATTTGTAATTTCAGCTCTCTAAAAACTCTAGTAGTTTGTTTATCTCAGGAAGTGAAAATAATTTAATATTTTGCTTCAATGGAAACTCTAGAGAGCCTTGTGAAATATAATTTAATATTTCAAAAATTCTATTTTCAATTACTTGTCTATTTGTTCACATAAATTTGTATTTAAAATACATATTTATTTTATCATATTTTTGACATATAAACAAAAATTTTCCTTGTAAAATATTAAAAATATGTATAATTTAGTCGTTTATTAAAAAAATAAAATAATTATGAAAATTAAAAGTAGTCAAATAAGAAAAAAATACCTAGAATTTTTTGAAAAAAAATGACATAAAATAGTGCCATCTTCATCACTTATTCCTGAAAACGATCCTACAACTTTGTTTACAGGATCAGGTATGCAACCAATGGTTCCATATTTGCTTGGAGAAAAGCATCCTCTTTGAACTAGAATATGTGATTCACAAAAAAGTTTTAGAGCATGAGATATGGATGATATTTGAGATAATAGACATACTACTTTTTTTGAAATGCTTGGAAACTGGAGTTTTTGAGATTATTTTAAAAAAGAGCAAGTTAGTTGGATGTTTGAATTTTTAACAAAAGAACTAGAACTGAATCCTGAAAAAATATATATTTCAGTTTATCGTGGAAACGAGAATATTTGAATTTGAAAAGATGAGGAAGCTGTAAAATTATGGCAAGAACAATTTAAAACTGTATGAATTGATGCTACTGCTGTAAACATGGCTGAAGAAAAATGAATACAAGACTGAAAAATATTTTATTATCCAGATAGTGAAAACTGGTGGAGTAGAGCTTGATCTCCAGAAAATATGCCTGTTTGAGAACCTGGAGGACCTGATAGCGAGATGTTTTGGGATTTTTGAGCAGATTTAAAAATTCATGAGAATTCTGCTTGGAAAGATAAACCTTGTCATCCAGCTTGTGATTGTGGAAGATTTTTAGAGATAGGGAATAATGTATTTATGCAATATATTAGAAAAGAGGATAGTTCATTTGCAGAATTAGAAAGCAAAAATATTGATTTTGGATGATGACTTGAAAGATTGGCTGTTGCAATTTCAGATAATCCAGATGTTTTTTATTGAGATTTATTTGATTGAATTAGAAACAAAATTGAAAAATTAACAGGCAAAAAATACTGAGAAAATGAAAAAGAAACAAAAGCATTTAGAGTAGTTATGGATCACTTAAGAGCTGCTACTTTTTTAATAGCTGACTGAGCTACTCCTTCAAACAAAGATCAATGATATTTTACGCGTAGACTTATTAGAAGAGCTATAAGATTTGCGAAAAACCTTTGAGTGCAGTGAGGATTTATTGAACAAGTTGCTGAAGAGGTAATTAATGAATATAAAGATCATTATACAGATTTAGCAGAAAAAAAAGATTTCATAATTTCAGAAATGGAAGCAGAAGAAAAACAATTTTTGTCTACTTTAGAAAAATGATTAAAAGAATTTGATAAACTATTAAGATGATTTCAGATAGCTTTTGAAAGATCATGAAAAAAGATAGAAACTATAGCTTGAGCAAAAGCTTTTAAATTATATGATACTTATTGATTTCCTTTAGAAATGACAGTAGAATTAGCAGAAGAAAATTGATTAAAGGTAGATGAAGAATGATTTAAAAAAGCAGAAGAAAAACACCAAGCTTTATCAAGAGCATGAGCCGAAAAAAAGTTTAAATGATGACTAGCTGATTCAGGGAAAGAAACAACAGCGCTTCATTCAGCAACACATTTATTACTTGCTGGGTTAAATAAAGTACTTTGAGGATGAATCACACAAAAATGATCAAATATCACACCAGAAAGATTAAGATTTGATTTCAATTTTGATAGAAAAGTAGAAAGAGATGAACTTGATAAAGTTGAAGAATATGTAAATGATGCAATTTTAAAATGATGTACTGTAGATCTACAAAATATGCCAAAACAAGAAGCAAAAGATTCATGAGTAGAATGAAGCTTCTGGGAAAAATATCCTGATGTTGTTAAAGTATATTCTTTTGTTGATTCAGAATGAAAAGCTTATTCTCGCGAACTTTGCTGATGACCACATGTAGAAAACACAAATGATATGTGAACCTTTAAAATAAAAAAAGAACAGTCTAGTAGTAGAGGAGTGAGGAGAATTAAAGCTGTTTTAATTAAATAATTAGTAAAAAAAATATGAGACAACCAGATTTTTATTCTGCAGTTTATGTGATTATTAAAAATGAAAAGTGAGAGATTTTGTTTTGAAGAAGAAAATGATCATTTAAAAATTGATTTTTTCAAATAATTCCAGCATGACATTTAGAATTATGAGAATCAATAATTGATTGTTGAATAAAAGAAGCAAAAGAAGAACTATGAATAGATATTAATGAAGAAGATTTAAATATTATTCATATGTGCCATAGAGTTGTGGAAGAATGACGAGTTTATTTTGATGTATATCTTGAAACAAAGAAATATAATTGAAAAATAAAAATAAATGAAATTGATAAATGTTCTGAAATTAAGTTTATTGATATAAATAATCTACCAGATGATGATTTTGTTATGTATGATATTGAAGCTTTAAAACAACTGAAGGAATGACATTTTTTTTCAGAAAATATTTGCAAAATATAATTAAATGTATATGGTTTGTATATATTTAATTAATAACAAAAAAATATGAATAATAAATTGGCAATCTTTGAAAATAAAGAAATAAGAAAGGTTTGGAATAATAATGAATGGTGGTTTGTTGTTGAGGATGTGATTTTTGCTTTAACTGAAAGTAAAAATCCAAAACAATATTTAAAAGATATGAAAAGAAGAGATGAGTTTTTTAAAGAAGGGTGGTGGCAATTTGCTACCCCCCTTGAAATATCTACAAAATGATGAAAACAAAAAATGAATTGTGCAAATACAGAATGAATATTTAGATTAATTCAATCTATTCCAAGTAAAAAAGCGGAACCATTTAAACTTTGGTTAGCAAAAACTTGATATGAAAGAGTTCAAGAAATTGAAAATCCTGAGTTGGCACAAAATAGAATGAAAGAATTATATGAAAAAAAATGATATTCAAAATGATGGATTGATAAAAGACTTAGGTGAATTGCTATTAGACAAGACTTAACTGATGAGTGGAAAAATAGGTGAATAAAGCAGTGAATAGAATATTCTATTTTAACTTCAGAAATAAGTAAAGCTACATTTTGAATGACACCAAGTGAATATAAAGACTTTAAAAATTTGCCAACAAAATCTAGTGCAAATTTGAGAGACAATATGACAGATTTAGAGCTTATATTTACTATGCTTTGAGAAAAAGTTACTACGGAAATATCAGAAAATGAAAAACCAGAATGATTATGTGAAAATAAAAAAGTAGCAAATAGATGATGAAAAGTAGCAAAAAATGCTAGAAAAGAAACTGAAAAAGAAATTTGAAAAAAAGTAAGTACAAAGAAAAACTTTTTGAAGTGATGAGATAATAAAAAATTAAATAAACTTTATGAACACAACTAATAAAATAAATATCACAACTATAGGTTGATGAAACGGGAGTTATGGATTATTATCATCTATTAGAGATAATGATGATTATAATATTTCTGCAATTATTTCTATGAGTGATAGTTGATGATCAACATGAATTTTAAGAGAGGAGTTTGACATGCTTCCTCCAGGTGATGTTAGGAGGTGAATAATGGCATTATCAAGAGAACATGAAGTTGTAAAACAACTTTTTGATTATAGATATGAAAAAGATTGTTCAGTTTGATGACATAATCTTTGAAATCTTATTATTACTGCAATGGCAGAAATCACTGGAAGTTTTGATAAATGACTTAAGCAAGTTGCAAAAATGTTCAAGGTAAAAGGGAGAGTAATCCCAGTTACTTTAGAGTTATCACACTTAAATGCTGAGCTTGAAGATTGAACAACTATTGAGTGAGAAACAAATATTGATACAAAACTAGATGAAAATTCTTCACCTATTAAAAAAGCATACTTAACACCAGAAGTAAAAGCTAATAAAAAAGCTATTAATGCTATTGAAAAGTCTGATGTTATTGTTATATCTTACTGAGATTTATATACTTCTATTGTTCCAAATTTATTAGTAAAATGAATTGCAAAAGCTATTAAGAAGAACAAAAAAGCAAAAGTAATATATTTTTGTAATTTAATGACAAAACCAGGAGAAACAACCAATTTTGAAGCTATAGATTTTATAGATATTATTGAAAAATATTTATGAAAAGATATTTTGGATTACGTGATTGTAAATGATTGATATATTTCTGAATGTATGGCTGATAAGTATAAATCTTTAGAAAAGAAAAAACCTGTGAAGGTTAAAAATCACAAGTTTTTTAAATGAAAAAGTTATAAGGTTTTAGAAGCAGATTTATTACATCAAGATACTTTTGTAAGACACAGTTATGATAAGATTTGAGAGATGTTAGATAAGTTGATTAGAAAAATAGTTAGGTAATAAAAAGGGCAGACACAAGGTCTGTCCCTATATAATAATTGTAGGGGTGAATCTTGTGTTCACCCTTTTTTTCGGGAGTATGCAAAAAACTGTGTAAATAGAAATTTTGAATAAAATTATATAGTAATTATAAGAATAAAACTTGTAATTACTATTTTTTTATTTTTGTATTTTTCAGATTATGTTAAAGAACAGGTTTTAAAATTAAAAATATATTAGAATCTACCATCAAAATAAATTTTAAATTGAGAATAAATTTTACCCCAATGAGGTATATTTCAAGTCCATTTTTTGGTTACATTTTTCATTGCTAAATAAAGAGATTTTTCTAAAGAAGCATCTGTAGGAAAAATAGTTTTAGTTTTTGTATATTTTCTAAGTCATCTATTAAATCACTCAATTGCATTAGTAGTATATATTATCCTTCTTATTTCTTCTGGATACTTAAACATTGTAGATAACTCAGCCCAATTATCTCTCCATGATTTAAATACATAAGCATAACTTTTTCACCATTTTTTTTCAATTTTATCTAAATTATTTAATGCTGTTTTTTCATCAATTGCTTTATACACAGTTTTTAAATCTCTCATAAATTCTTTTATATCTTTCCGTGAAATATATTTAGTAGAGTTTCTTATTTGATGAATAATGCAGAGCTGTATCTCTACATTAGGGTATACACTTCTAATCGTTTCAGGAAATCATTTTAATCAATCTATACTAGCTATCATTATATCTTCTACTCATCTTTGTTTTAAAGTATTAACAACTCATAACCAAAATTTAGCTCATTCATTTTCTCAGACAATCATTGCAAGTACATCTTTTTTTCATTCAGAATCTATTCAAAGAATAACATAACAAGCTTTATTTACTATAGCTCAATCTTGTCTTACCTTGTAATGAATACAATCAAGATATATTATTGAATATATATTTTTTAAAGGTCTATTCTTCCAATCTTCTATTTCAGCAAATACTTTGTTAGTTACATAAGTTATTTTAGATTCACTTATTCAAACTCAATATATTTCATGAAAATGAAATTTAATATCAGAATTACTTAATCATAATCAATACATATTAATAACTCTTTGTTCCCAATCAGATATATCATTAGATCTTTTAGGTAATATTTCAGGTTCAAATTCTCAGTTTCTGTCTCTAGGCACAGAAATATCAATTGGTCAATCAGAGGTTAATACCTTAACACTTTAGGTTAAAAACCTGAAAATAATATTAATATTCAGCATTAACTAAGTAAAAATAAGCCTTAAAAAATCAACAAAAAAATCACTAGAAAATCTAGTGATTTTTTTGTTGTATAATATAGTTTCTATTTTTAAACTTTTTCCTTTTAAAATAGCCAAAAAAAGTCAAAAAAAAGCTTGACATCTA
>CAZGNU010000016.1:0-29657 GCA_964527325.1 uncultured Candidatus Peribacteria bacterium
TGGGAATCAGAGTATAAAGGTTGGCAATTAGATTATGATAATTCAAGTTGACATTTAAGGTTTATTGCTAGTGTCGATGGTAGCTCTCCTTGGGATATAGATATTACTTCTACTACTGCTCCAACTTTAAATACTTGGAATCATGTTGCAGTTGTTAGAAATTGAACAACAGTAAACTTGTATTTAAATGGTATAAATATTTCATCTGATTCATCTTCTGATATAAATATTACAGGTATTTCAAGTGTTTTTAAAATTGGTAAGGTTACATGGGCAGCAGCCTATTATAAATGATATATTGATGAACTTCGTATTTCAAAATGAATAGCACGTTGGACAGAAAATTTTACACCGTAAACAGCACCTTATTGAAACTAAAACTTTTACTTTACTTTTATGCTTTTATATCTAATATAAGAGCATATTTTTTTTATTAAATATAATTTATGAAAGATACATTTTTTGTTACAACACCGATTTATTATACAAATGGTATTCCACATATTGGTCATGCTTATAGTTCTTTGATAGCTGATAGCATTGCTAGATATCAGAAAATTTCTGGTAAAAATACTAAATTTTCAACTTGAGTAGATGAAAATTCTCAGAAAGCTGTACAGAAAGCTGAAGAATTAGGTATGGAAACTATACCTTATTTGGATATGATGGCAGAAAAACATAAGTGAGTGTGGGATTGATTAAAAATAGATTATACGGACTTTATAAGAACTACTGAAGATAGACACCACGTGTTTGTAAAAACTGTTTTACAGACTTCTTTTGATAATGGTGATATTTATGCTTGAGAATATGAGTGAATGTATTGTGTAGGATGTGAGGGGTTTAAGAAAGATGATGATTTAGTATATTTAAATAAAACTACAAATAAAACATTTCCTATTTCAAAAGATGTAGTAGAAAGTGATAATATTATAAAAGTTTGTCCTGATCATTTGAAAACTCCAGATAAAATAAAAGAAAAAAATTATTTTTTTAAGTTATCTAAATACGAAGATAAATTATTAGAGTTTTATGAAAATAATCCTGATTTTGTCACTCCTAGTGATAGATTTAATGAAGTAAAAGCTTTTGTAAAAAGATGACTAGAAGATTTTTCTATATCAAGAGAAACAAATAAATTTGGTATTACTTTACCTTTTGATACAGATCAAGTCACATATGTTTGGTATGATGCTTTATTTAACTATCTTACAGTTTGCGGGAACTGAGATGAAGAATTTTGGCCAGCTGATTTACATGTAGTAGGGAAGGATATAATTAGATTCCATGCAATATATTGGCCTGCAATGCTTATGTCTGCGTGATACGAGTTACCAAAACAAATTTTAACTACAGGATTTTTCACTGTAGATTGACAAAAAATATCTAAATCACTTTGAAATGCAATAGATCCAGTTGAATTTTCAGAAAAATACAGTAAAGATTTATTAAGTTTATATTTGTTATCAAGTTTTAATATCTGACAAGATTGAAATTTTGATCAAGAACAAGCTCTTTTGACTTATAATGCCAAATTAGCTAATAATTTAGGTAATTTAGTTAATAGAGTAGTTGTTTTAACTTTGAAATTATCAGGCCAAACTCTTTTTAATGAAAACAATCAAATATGCTGTTTGATTGATTATATAAAAAAATTTGATGAAAATTTATGAAAATATAATTTGAAAAACTCTTTAGATATTACATTTAAATATTTAGATAAAATAAATAAATTTGCTGATGAAAAAGAGCCATGGAAATTAATTAAAGATGAAAATAAAGCAGAAGAAGTAAATAATATTTTATACAAGATTGCTGAATGATTAAGACAAGTTTGATTAAATTTATATTGCTTTTTTCCAGAAAAAATGATAGAATTATTTAGTAAACTAGGATTAGAGGATTATGAAGAAGAACTAAATAAATGAAAATTAAAAGAGTTAAGAGACAGAAAAGAAAAATTTGTTATAAGAGAAAAGGGAAATCCGTTATTTTTAAGAATAGATGTTTAGTTATGGATGTTATAGGTAAAAATATATGAATGGATAATGAAATTCAAAAACATATTAACAATTCTTTTTTATTTAAATTAATTTTAAAAAAAATTTGAATCAAAAGAATAAAGGAAAAAGTAGAACTTAAAAATTTCCGTTTGGTTGATAGAATGTTATATTTTTATAAGAGCATTGATAAATTAAAACTTTATTTATTTAGGTGAGGTTATAATGTACTTAAAATATGTAAATCTGATAAAGAATTTGTTGATTATGTAAATGAAAATGATTTAGTAAAGGATATTAGGAATTGAAAAATAATGTTTTCAGGTATTTTGTGAGATATAAATAGTGAAAAAGATTCTAGTAGATATGTTTGAATTGTAATAGTAACAGAAAATTACCCAATGAATTCCAGAGTAAATAATATTTTATCTAAAAATAATTATCCTGATATTTTTTAAAAAGTTAAAATCTAAGTAAATATTTTAAATATACTTGTTTTAATATTAAAAAAGTATAAGCTGATATTATTAAGTAATTGTAAGAATAACGTAAGAAAAAATGAAAAAAGTTAAAAAGTGTATTATTCCGGCTGCTGGGATGTGAACTAGATTTTTGCCAGCAACTAAAGCTTTGCCTAAAGAAATGTTTCCGATTATTGATAAGCCTATTATGCAGATGCTTGTTGAGGAGGCTATTGATGCTGGTTGTACTGATATAATCATAGTTACATGAAGAAGTAAGAGGGCAATTGAGGATCACTTTGATTCTAATTTTGAGCTTGAGGAAAGATTAGATAAATGATGAAAATTTGATTATTTAAAAACAGTTAAGTGATTAAATAGTATGGCAAATATTTGTTATATTAGACAACCATATCCAAAAGGGGATTGAGATGCTATTTTAAGAGCAAAAAGTCTTGTTTGAGATGAACCATTTTTGGTACTTTTTTGAGATGATATAGTTGATAATGAAGTTTCTGCTGCAACTCAGCTTACCAAAATATACAATGAAAAACAATCTCCAGTTATTGCTACTTATCCAGTCTTAGATAATGAAACTACTAGTTGTTGAATTATTGAAACAGATAACAATAAAAAAGTAAACAAATTTCTTGAAAAACCAAAATCAACTGAAACTGATTCTAGAAATTGAGTAATTTGAAAATATGTATTAACACCTGAAATTTTTAATTACCTAGAAAAAGCTACTTCTGGTTGCTGAAACTGAGAAATAAGATTAGCTGATGCTTTTGAATTAATGAGAGCAGAAAAAGATATTTATTGAGTAAAAATAGAGTGAGACAGATATGATACTTGAAGTAAAATATGATATATAAAAGCTGTAATTAACTATGCTTTAAAAAGAGATGAACTTAAATGAGAATTACAAGAACATATAAAAAGTTTAAAAATATAGACCTCCCCTAGCCCTTCCTTCGTAAGGAGGGGAATAAAAGATATAATATGGTAAAAATAACAACAATTTGAGGATGAAACTGACAATCTAATTTATTAGATTGATTTTTAAGCGCATTTTCTGAAAATGTAGAAATATCCTCTATTGTATCTATGAGTGATGACTGAAGAACTACCTGAAAATTGATGAGAAGTTTTAATGATGAGCTTTGACTTCATTTACCACCTCCATGAGACCTTAGAAGATGTTTATTTTCTCTTTCATTAAGTAAATATAAACAAAATTTTATTAAATTATTTGAAACAGTTATAGATTTTGATTGAAAAATTGATGATTTTAGTTTACTTGATATATTAATAAAACTTTGAGAAAAAGATGATTTTATTGGATATTTGAAACAGTATGATTATACATTTTTAGAATATAAACTATCTTTAAAATCAAAAATTAAATGACATAAATTTTGAAATATATTAATGGCTTGTTTGTATTATAATCTGGATAAAGATTATGATAAAATGATTTCTTTTATGCATGATTTACTTGAGGTAAGATGAAATGTTATACCGGTAACAACAAAAAGAGCGTATATAAAAGCTGTTTTATGAAATTGAGATATCATTGAAAGCCAGGATAGAATTTCAAATGTCGCAAATTATAACAGTTGAATAGCAGATTTAGAATTATCTAGTTGTTCTAATGATGCTGTTCATAACAAAGAAGTACATGATTCTATTGTAGAATCAGATTATTTAGTTATATGACCAGGTGATTTATTTACATCTATTATATCAAATTTTATTATTTGATGAGTAAAAAAATCTATAAGTGAATCAAAAGCGAAAATTATATATATTTGAAATACAACTAATAAATGATGAGAAACTAATTGATTAACTCAACTTGATTTTGTAAATAAAATTGAAAGATTTTTATGACGTAGAATTAATTATTTTATAATTAATAATAAAAAACCAGATTTAACGGATGATGAAATAGAGGATTTTAAAAACAATATTTCAGTAAAATGATGAGATTATCTTTTATTATCAAAATGAGAACGTGAAGAATTAGTTAGGAGAAAAATAAATGTAATTGAAACTGATTTGTTATCTAAAAATAGTTTTTATAAGCATTCGAAAGAAAAATTACTAAATACTTTGAAAGGTATAATAATTTAACCTTTCTTTTTTTTATTTTTTATGTAAAATAAAAAAAATATTTTAAAAACTATTATGAAAAAAGTAAACGTGTATTTTACATTATCTAAAATTGTATCAGATTTTTTAATTATTTTCTGAACTTTTTTCTTGGCAAGAAAAATCAGACTAGAAACCGATTTACTTCCTAATGTAAATTTACCTGTTCAAACAATAGCAATAGAAAATCTTTTTAAATTTGCTTTAATTTGAGCTTCAGTATTGGTAATTATTTTTTTATCTCACTGATTATATAAATTTGATTCTACTTGGTGAAGAGTAAAAGAATTTTCAAAAATATTAATTTATAGTTTTTATTCTTTTGTGTTTTTTAATGTAATTGTTTACTTGTGAGCTTGATTTATTTTTGATATTGAGATTCCAAGACTAATAATATGATTTACATTTTTATTTTGAAGTATTTTTTTAGTAATAGAAAGATTAATAATAAGTTTATTCAAAAAAATATTATTTATTAAGTGATTATTAAAAAAATCTAGAATTTTCATAATTAATAATAAGTCTTGTAAAGAATCAACGGATTTAATAAAATCATTCATAAAGTCACCAGAATATGAGATTATTTGATTATCTAAGTGAAGTAAAGAAAAATTTAAAAATATTGATAAATATAAATTTGATGATATTAAAAAAATGATAAAATCAAGAAAAATAGATGAAATATTATATATTGCTAGCTCGTATAATGAATATGAAAAGGATGAATTATGGGAACTTATTAGAATCTTTTGAATAAAATATAGATTTATTGCAAATTCCTTTGATCTTGCAAAATCTAATACAGTAATGACTCTTGTTAATAATATACCTGCTCTTGAAATAAAAAATACTTCTTTATCTGATTGGTGAAGTATTTTAAAAAGAATATTTGATATACTTGCATGAATTATAGGTGTAATTTTATTTTCACCAATATTAATAATAATTGCAATATTAATAAAAATCGAAGATCCTAAAGGACCAATAATTTTTAAGAACAAAAGAGTTGGAAAGCTATGAAAAAAGTTTGATTTATATAAATTTAGATATATGAAATGGAAATATTGTATAAAAGATTCATATGATGTTTCAAAAAATGATAAGAAAAAAGCACTTAGATATGAACAGGAATTAATTAAATCAAGTTCGAGTAGAAAATGACCACTATATAAAATAAAAAATGATCCAAGAAAAACTTGGATATGAACTTTTATAGAAAAATATTCTATTGACGAATTACCTCAATTTTTCAATTTAATAATGTGAAACATGAGTCTTATTTGACCTAGACCTCATCAAACAAGAGAAGTTGATAAGTATCAACTTAAACATATTAGATTATTAACAATAAAACCAGGAATTACTTGAATGAGTCAAGTTAATGGTAGAGAAACTAATAGTTTTGAAGAAGAGGCTAATTTAGATATTTATTATATAGAAAACTGGAGCTTACTTTTGGATTTAAAGATTTTGTTTAAAACTATTTGGGTTGTATTGAGGAGGAAATAGAAATGTACTCAAATACGAACCCATCCCCTTGTACCTCGGTACTTCCCTTGAAAAGGGAAGAAATTAGATTTTTCCCCTTTTCAAGGGGAATACTCGAACAATAGTGAGAGGAAGGGTTCGAATTATAGAATTAATTATCACATAACCAAAAAATTATGAACATATTTGCATGAAATGTGACATTAAAATGAAATAAAGCTATTTCATGATTAGATTTTGATTATATTGAAAGTCTTTCAAAAACATGAGATAAGGTGATTTTTCTTTTTTGAGATATAGATTTTAAAACTTCAGATGAAGTTGTTAAAATGTTAAAGGAAAAATTATGAGAACTAAAAAATTATGATATTTCTATTTCAACCGAAGATAAAATGGATATAATAAATGGAACTTATTCTGAGTGAGTATACGAACTAGCTACTTTTGAATGAGAACAAGTAGATTTTGCTGAAATAAGTGATAGATTTAGTGGTTTTGATGAAGTAGTAAGTATTAGAGAAGCTGAAGTTTCTACTAGATTTTGAAATAAAGTAGTGAAAGTTGATTTTGTTTATTAATACTTATTTTTTATGAATTTATATATCCATATTGGTACAAATTTAGAATATTTTGACCTTTTAAATAATTGAAAGCTTTTATCTCAGTGAAAAAATGATAGAAAATTAGCAAGCTTTTTCATGCAAAATTTTCCATGAGAACTTGCTGAAACAATATCACCACAATATGAGATTAATTTTATGGCAATTAGAGAATTAAAAAAAAGATTTTGACCAGATTGTTTTAATAAAATTGATTGAATATATTATTGAAGTGATAATTGTGAATATTTAATTCCAACAAAAGATGAAACACAAAAAGCAATAAATAAATTTATAGAGTTTAATAAAAGCTTTCCACCACATAAGGTTAGATCTTTTACATTTGTAACTCCATATACTGGAAATAAAATGCTTGAAAAATTAAATGAATCACTAGAATATTTAAATTCTTTAAATATAAAAAATCC
Source organism: uncultured Candidatus Peribacteria bacterium (assembly GCA_964527325.1). GTDB lineage: Bacteria > Patescibacteriota > Gracilibacteria > BD1-5 > UBA6164 > UBA6164. The sequence goes on from CAZGNU010000016.1 coordinate 7,131, forward strand.
TATAGAAGTAGTTGTAAATGATTTATGAACACTTAGGTTATTAAATACAAAATATAAAAACTTAAAGATTTGTTTTGGTAGACTATTACATAAATTACTAAAAACACCACTTATAGATACTTATTGATATGAAGCTCATCCAGCTTGAGAATTAATAAAAAACAAAACTGAACAAGAAAAATTGGCTCTTAGAGATGAAATAGTTAAATGGCAAATGAAGTTTTATAATTCTTCTGAAGTTAGTTTAGATATTTTTAAAAATTTTCTAAAAAAGTATGATGTATGAAGAGTTGCTTTAGATTATATGGAGAAGAGGGAAGATTTATATAAACCCCTCCCTAACCCTCCCCTACCAGGAGAGGGAATAATAATAGGTATAGATTTATATTATCCTTGGGCTTTGATTTTTACTGGTAGATTGTGTGATACTGCTGGAATCGAAAATCCTAGTAAATGAATGTATGTTACTGATGAAGTTTGTCCTAGAACTTGTAATAGATATGATATTTTCTATAAAGTAAAAACAGTATGATATAAAATGATCCAGAGATGAAACTCTGGATATAGAAGTGAATTAAATCTTGATTATTTAGATGAAAGCTTTGTGAAAAATGAGAATAATAGAATTGTTTTCGCTCCGTTTATTACTGTTTAAATTCCTCCTCACTATACAATAAATTAAATTTCTTTAACATTCAAGCACTTGAATCTGGAATAACTACAAATGCATCTTTTATTAGAGCATCTTTATTATTGATTAATGTATCTAACAATACCTTATTATAATTATTTAAATAATTATACTCAGCTAAAAAGTGATTAATATATACTATATATGTTCTAGAATAATAGTATTCTTCTTTAAGCTTCAAATATTCATCAATATTATCTACACTTTCTTCTGGATTATTATTTTTAAAATCAGATTCTATTTTTAATTTTAATGATTCAATTTTTGTATTTGTTAAGCTCATATTATTTAAAAATACTGTTTTTTGACTATTCAGTGTTTTTGTATTTTCTATTCATAGAGTAAATCTATACTCAAGTTGTTCTATAAATGCATTTAGGATACTTGATTTATCTTGACTTGCATTAAGTAATTGTTTTACATCTGTTTTTAATACATTTTTGTATTCATTTACAGCTTGCATATTTTTTCAAATAAGTTCTTTGTTTGCATTTTCTTTATTTATAACTATTTCACTGATTGAAAATATTTCTTTATATATTGTTGCTGGTAGTTTTCATTTTTGAGTATATCTAATTCAAATGTTTGTACTTATAGCTACTCATGTTTTTCAAAAAGAACTATTATTCAATTTTTTGAAATTAGTATTATTTTGAGAATTTTCGTTATTTTTTGATGCAACTGAATTTGCATTTATTAGATTAACTCATATATTAAAACTAAGCACAATAAAAATACTAAGCGTAAGTATTTTAAGCAAAAATTTAATAAATTGTTTTGACATATAGACTATATAATTTGTAATATATTATTATTTTACCATAAAAATCAAAATGAAGAAAGTTTTTTTACTATTTTTGTTACTTTTTATAACATTTTCATCTACTTTTGCTCAGGATAAAATAAAAATTATCTCTAGAGAAGAGTGGTGAGCGGATGAGTCTTATAGATTTTTGGACTCAAACGCGTGGAAAGAAATCTTTAAAGATAGAGAAAGAAAAGCTGAAATAGAAAAAAATAAGGTTTATTCTGAAGCTTCAATCGAAAAATATGAAAAAAAACAGGAAAAATTAAAGAAAATGGATGAAATATTACTTACAGAATATTGAAAAGACATTGAAATAAAAGAAAAAATATATGAAGAAAACTCTAAAAAACTTGCTTGGTCTATATATAAAACAAAAAAAATAAATAGTATAATTATTCATCATACTCATACAGATTACGATGATTCATTAACCGCAGTAAAAAATATATATAGATATCATTCATTACAAAAAGAGTGGTGAGATATTTGATATAATTATTTAATAGGGAAAAATGGAGAAATTTATGAATGAAGAGCAGGGTGAGATTCAGTCGTTTGAGCTCATGATAAATGGAATAATAGAGGTAGTGTTTGAATAGCCATTATTTGAGATTATTCTAATAAATCAATATCAAATAAGCAATATAATGTTTTAAAGCAATTGTCTGTATATTTAATGGAAAAACACGATATTGATATGACTGAAAAAGTATATTTTCATTCAGAATGCTTTTGAAATAAATGTGAAAAACCACTTTTTTCAGAACTTAAATACCCAATAATTGGTCATAGAGATGCATGACACACCTCTTGTCCATGAGATAAATTATATGCCCAACTAGATATACTTAGAAAAGAATTGCTAAAAGAACCTTTTACATTAGCAAAAATTTACAAAAAGAAGATTTTTAAGGCTTTTGATAAAGTTTGAGATGATAAATTAATAAATATTTTAGCAAAAGTTGAAGATAATTTAGATAAGAAGGATAGTAAAAAAATGAATAAGGTGAAGGAATTGGTTATTGAGTATTTTAAAACCTCACCCCAACCCTCTCCTTTGGAGGAGAGGGAGCTAGCTGCAAATATTAAAATTAAGCTTTCATATCCAGATAAAGATAAAATAAGTATAAAATCTGGTAGAGTTGTTTTTGATATAAAAAGAAGATGAGACAAGATTACAGTAAGATGAATGGAGTTTAATATTTTAAAAATTCCAAAGAAGTTAAAATGAGCAATTTTAGAAATTATTTCGTGGGAAAGAAAACCAACTTGGGATAATGAAAATAGGTATAATGATAATAAATTTAGGGGAGACTTATATGTTTATTCAAAAAATAATGAGTTAGTAGTTGTAAATAGTTTACCTATTGAAGATTATTTGAAATGACTATGAGAGGTGAGTAATAGTGAAGTACCAGAAAAAATAAAGACTATAATAATAGCTGCAAGAAGCTATGCTACTTGGTACACTACAAAAGATAGAAAATACCCATGAGAATTTTATGACTGAGTTGATGATCCAAATAGATTTCAAAAATATTTATGATACGGTTTAGAAAAAAGAACACCAAACGTTAACAAAATAGTAGATGAAACTGCTTGAATATTAATTACTTATAAATGAGAACTAATAAAACCATGGTATTTCAGTAACAGTGACTGACAAACACTTAGTTTTTATGATTATTGTAAGATTAGATATTCTAACGAAATTTGTACAAAAGAAGCAAAAAAATACCCATATTTTCAATCTGTTGTTGATAAATGAAGTGAATGAAAAACCAAAGCATGACACTGAGTCTGAATTTCATGAGCCTGAGCCCGTTATTTTGCCGAAAAATGATGGAATTATGATATGATTATTAAATATTTTTTGAAAGGGGTTGAGGTGATGTAATTTTTTATAGTTCACAGTAAACACTTTACTATGAATTGTTTACAGTAAAAATATTTGATTAAATAATAAAAAATGATATACTGTAAATAGTTTACTGTAAACACTTTACTGTAAACTGTTTACAGTAATAACTATTTACAGTATGAAATTTGAATTTAAATCTTTAAAACAAATACTTGATCTGTTTGAATATGATCAGCTTTTATGAGCTACAGAGATTTCAAATAAACTTAATCTTAGTCGTACAATAGTTCATAAATATTTGAAAGAATTAATTAAGCAAAAAAGGCTTAAAAAAGTATGAAAATCACCAAAAACAAAATATAAGCTTCCAAAAATTGATAATTTAGAGAGTCTGGAATGAGTTCAATGTTTGATTGATGATGATTTTGTTCCTGATTTTCGTGATCAAAAATTACTTGAAGAAAATTTTTATAAATTTGCAGCAGATTGAGAAAAGTTATTGTGATTTTCTGGTTTACAAAAATGGTGTAAATTTAGGAATTTAAATATTAAGGAAAAAGTAAAAAATTATATTTCAGTTTACAATCATATTAATTCAATTCAAAATAATTGTTGATTATTAGATGCTACAAGCACATTTTGAAAACATTTTGAAAAAGTTTTTTTGGATGGTATTTATTATGCTGATCAATATAAATGGATGGAATTTGGTAGGTGAAAACTTGCTGAGATGACATTTTATGCTAAACAATCTCAAGACAAAAAATTAATATGAGAGAGTATCCATGAAATTATTCTAAAACTTGAATGTGTAATTAAAAAAGAGGAATATGATGCTATTGCAATTACTCCGTGGAGCATAGATAGGAAAAATCAACTTTTGTTATTCTTAAAAAAAGCATTAAATGATTTATGATTACCTTTTATTAATATTATAAAATATTACCCAAATAATATTCCAATCCCACAAAAATCTATTAAAACAAGGGCTTGAAGGATAAAAAATGCACGTAATACAATCTTTATAAATGATGAGAATATAAAAAAATATAAGAAAGTTTTCTTGATTGATGATTTTGTTTGATCTGGTTCAACACTTAATGAAACTGCTGCTAAATTAAAGAAACAGTGAGTTAAAAAAGTAGATTGATTTGCTTTTGTTTGAAATATGAATCTGGGCTATGAGGTTATAAATGAAGTTTAAAAATTGACAAAGTAATACAAATATCTATTATATTCAAAATAATAGATATTTTTTAATTATAAATAATGAATAATACACCAGAAATAAATAATAACCCTGATTTTACATTATGTAAAAATTCAGCAAAAGCTTTGCATTCAGATGCTACAAAATGGTTTTTATATACTTTTTTAGAGCAAAATTTAGCACATTGAGCTTCTAATTTAGTGTATAAAGCTTTTAATAATTTATTAATAAATTGAAAGGTTAATGATGAAGAAGTAGAAATGTTAGCTTTATTAGTTAAAGATAAAAGTTTTAAAAAGAAACTTATAGAATCAGGAAACAAATATATTGAGAATAATATTGTTTTACCAGAAAATTTAACAGATTATGAAACAGTATTAGAAAATCAAGTAAGTAATAAACTATCTGCAGATAAAATTATAAAAATTTTAGAGTTTTATTTGTTAAAATTAAAAGTTAATAAATATGTTCAACAAACTACTGAAAATATATTATTACCTGAGGATTTAGATACTGACTCTGATGTTGGTAAAAGTTGAAAATTAATTCTTGAAACAAATGATATATTTATTAGTAAAATATGAGATAATTATAAAAGAATTGATAAAAATAATCCAAATATTATCGATGAATATGATTATTTAAAAATAGAAAATAGAGATAATTATGAAGAAAAAAATAATAGAAAAATAAATATTGGTTTTTTAGCTTATTTTAGAGAAGAAAGAAAAGATTCACCTAGGCCTGACGTAAAAAATAATAATAAAAATAAAAAAGAAGAACAAATAGTAAATTATTATTATAAAGTATGAAAACAAGAAAATTTTTGATTATTAGATAAAAAATGAAAAATATTATTAGATACTGATTTTGAAGAGATTATTTTTTATAATACCTGGGCTAGATTAAAAAAAGATTGAAAATATTGAGCTTTTGATTTAGAAACTAATAAACAAATTATTGATTGTGAATATGATGAAATTGATTTTAATATAAATTATTGATTTTTGGTTACAAAATTAGAAAAAAAATGAGTTATAGATAAGAAATGAAATCTTGTTTTAGAAATAGATTTTAAAGAAATAGAATTTGAAAATAAACATTTTAAGACCATTTCTGAAGAATGCCTTAAATCAGTTTATAATATGCATTGAACTCAAATATACGGTAATTTAGAATGAGATAAAATAAAAGTACTAGATTGAGATTTTATAGCAACTACAAAAGATGAAAAAATTGGTATTAGGTATCCAAGTAGAGTTAATTGAATTATGAACCCAAATAATGTAAGTTGATTTGAATTAATTCCATGTAATTATAAAGCTATTGAGTATTATCCTTGAATATGATTTAAGGTTTTTGATTGAAAAAAATATTGAGTATATAATCTTGATTGAAAATTAATAATCCCATGTGAATATAAAACGATTGCTTATCATGTAAATACTTGTTTTGAAGTAAAAAAGACGCAAAATAAATGGTGAGTATTTAACCTTAAATGAGATGTTATATTTAAGGCTAGGTATGAGTTATGACAAATCAAAATATGGGAATGAAGACATGTTACTCTTGAAAGAACTCTGTTACCAAATATAACTATTAAAGTTGAAGATTTAAATAACAAATAATAAAATGAACAATACATCAGAAATAAATGAAAACATTGATTTTAAACAATGTAATACAAACACTGAAGCTTTACATTCTAGAGCTGCTAATGATTTTATAGATGCTTTTGCAAGATTAAATTTTCCACACGAAAAAGTTCTTGAAATAAATGTAGCTTTTGAAAAAATGTTATCATGTGAAAATGTAACAGATGAAGAACTATTATTACTTGAATCATTAATAGAAAGTGACGATATTGCTGATATTGAAGAGAGATGAGATTATTATATCGAAAATAATTTAAAAAAAATAGAAACAACTGATAAATGTAATATAACAGCTAAAAATATAATAAAAATATATAAGCTATACCTTGCTCAATTAAAGGTAAATAAAAATGTTTATGCTACCTTGTCTTTATGTGAAGAAGATATTAATTTAGATACTGATGAACATGAAGTAATAGAACAAATCGTTAATAATGAAGATTGCTATATTTATTCAGTATGAGAAAAATTATTTAGAGTTGATAAAAAAAATCCTGATAATTTTGAGGAGTTTGAATCATTTGAAGTAATTAAGTGAAAAATAATTAAACCAAAGACTAAAAAAGTAACGAAAACCGTATCATTTTTTACTTATCAGATTGAAGAAAATGAATATGAAGGTGCTAAAGAAATAATTACTCCAAGTGTAATTATTGTAAATGATTGAAAGTATAAATGATTATTGGATGGTGAAGGAAATATAATACTACCAAGTAATAATACAGATATTCATGTATTTTGAGAATATGTTCATATTGAAAAGGGTGAGAATAATTGACTTTTTTCTTTAAAAACCTGAAAGAATTTAATTAATTGTAATTATGAAGACTTATCTCTTATTGATTTAGCTATAAATTTAATACATGTAAAACAATGAGGTAAGTGGTGAGTTTATCACACTGATAATTTTAATCAATACTTACTTTCTCCTGAATTTGATGAAATACCAAAATATTATGGTACACACTTTGAATGTACAAAAAACAATAAAATAGGGTGATATAATTTATATTGAATAGAGGTAGTACCATGTGCATATAAATCTGGTATTGAGTTTTTATGAGATAATTTTTTCTTAGTTGAAAATGAAAAATGATTTGGAATATATAAAGCTTGATCATTTAATGATGAAATAATAAAATGTAGTAGATGATTTAAAAGTATTGAGTATATTAAGTGAGTTTGATTTATTGTAAATGATTGAAAAGAAAAAAGAGTTATATGATTAAATTGAGAAAATATATTACCAAAAGAAAATTCAGAACCTTGATTTTTACATATTGAATATGATGATTATTTTTCATGATTTTTTGTTAAAGATTTAGATGATAATATTTGATTATATAACTTATCAGGAGATGTAGTTTTTGAATGTTCTAAATATAATAAATATTTTTGGTCTGATGCACTATATGTATGAATGACGAGAAGTATTTGGTTACCTAATAAGAAGAAATTAATAACAAATATAAATCCATAGAAAAAAGTAAAAGCTTTCGTTTACGAAAGCTTTTTTTGATATTTTAAAATTTTTCAGTACAATAAAAAGAATGTTTATTAAAAATAAAAAAATGAAGAATAATATTGCATATATTGATGGTCAAAATTTGCATCTTTGAACTACTACTGAGTGATGGATTGTAGATCCTTTTAAGCTGAGAATTTATCTGAAAGATAAATATAAAATTTCAAAAGCTTATTATTTTTTGTGATATGTAAAAGATGAAGATAATTCATTGTATACAAGATTGCAAGAGGCTTGATTTATAGTTGTTTTTAAGAAACAAATGGTTGAGATGAACACAAAAAAGAAATGAAATATTGATAGTGATTTGATTTTTAATGTAATGAAAAAATTAGTAGTAGAACCTAATGATTTTGATAAAATTTTACTTGTATCTTGAGATTGAGATTTTAAAATACTGGTTGATTTTTTAATAGAACAAAATAGATTTTTAAAAATATTATTTCCAAATAAAAAATTTACTTCTAGTTTGTATAGACCAATAAATATTATTTATAAAGATTTTTTAATTAATTTAAAACAAAAAATTGAGTACAAAAAAAGAAGAGCTTCCTCAAAGCACTAACACTTTTTGGGGCACTCTTCATCTTGATATACTATAAGTATATCATTTTTTTACAAAAATCAAAACTTTTATGCAAAAAAAACTATTTAACCTAAAATCAAAATATTCTCCAAGTCCGGATCAGGCTAATGCTATCACTGAGATTACAAAGAATATTGATGCAAAAGAAAAATTTCAAACTCTTTGGTGAGTGACTTGAAGTGGTAAGACTTTTACTATGGCTAATATTATTGATGAGGTAAATAAGCCTACCCTTATTATTGCTCATAATAAGACTCTTGCGGCACAACTAGCTCAGGAATTTAAAGAATTTTTTCCTGATAATGCTGTGCATTATTTTGTTTCGTATTATGATTATTATCAACCTGAAGCGTATGTTGCTAAAACTGATACATATATAGAAAAAGAAGCTACTATTAATGAAGAAATAGATAGATTACGTCATGCTGCTACTCAAGATCTTTTAACTAGAAAAGATGTAATAATTGTGGCTTCAGTATCTTGTATTTATGGTATTTGAGATATTAGCTTATACACTGAACAAGTTTTTGATATTGAAGTAGGGAAGGAGTATGTAATGGAAGATTTACTTAAAAAATTAGTAGCTATTCAGTTTAGAAGATCTACTAGTGATTTTAAACCTGGTAATTTTTTGGTTATGTGAGATGTACTTGAAATATATCCTTCAAGCTCTGAAACTGTTATTACTATTGAATTTTGGTGAAATGAGGTTAGTCAGATTAGTTCTAGAAATTATTTAACAGGAGAGGTGTATGATTATATGCAATCAGCAACTATTTTTCCAGCAAAACATACTGTAACTACAAAAGATAGAATTGAAGAAATTATTCCCGATATAAAAAAGGAGCTTGATGCAAGACTTAAATATTTTAAAGAAGACATGTGAGATGTACTTAGATATGAAAGATTAAAAACAAAAGTAGAATATGATTTGGAAATGATGCAAGAAGTAGGTTATGTTAATTGAATAGAAAATTATTCTAGATATTTAGATGGTAGAAAAGAGTGAGATTCTCCTGCTACACTTATGGATTATTTTGGTGAAGATTATCTTTGTCTTGTTGATGAATCACATATGACATTTTCACAAATTGGTTGAATGTATGCATGAGATAGAGCTAGAAAAACTAACTTAGTTGAAAATGGTTTCAGATTACCAAGTGCAATGGATAACAGACCACTTCAGTTTGATGAATTTGAGGCAAAAATAAAAAATGTAGTTGCTGTTTCAGCTACTCCAGGAAAATATGATATAGAAAAAAGTTGTGATAATATTGAAAAATTTAATAACTATGACCCTATAAAAGATTGAGATTGGAAATCGTCTAAAAATTGTAGAGTTATACCACAAATGATGAGACCAACATGATTATTAGATCCAGAAATAATTCTAAAACCTATGAATTTTATGGTGGATGATATTATGAAGAATATTACTGATGTTACCAGTAAAAATGAAAGAATATTAATCACAACTATTACAAAAAGATCAAGTGAAGAATTAACAGATTACCTAATTGATAATTGAGTAAAAGTAAAATATTTACATAGTGAAATAGAAACCCTAGAAAGATTAGAAATATTAAAAGAATTAAGAGAATGAAAGATAGATGTAATAGTTTGAGTAAATTTATTAAGAGAAGGTCTTGATCTACCTGAGGTAAGTAAAATATGTATATTAGATGCTGATAAACAATGATTTTTAAGATCAACTTCAGCACTTATTCAAATAATCTGAAGAGCTGCTAGAAATGTTAATTGAAAGGTATATTTGTATTCTGAACAACTTAAAAAAACTAATATTTCTGAATTAAAAAAAGAATCTGATTGATTATTTAGATTAGATAATTGAAAACTTTGTAATGAAGATTGATTAGTCGTTTCTGAAGCTATGAGAAAAGCAATACATTTAACTAATTACAGAAGATGAATTCAAGATAAATATAATAAAGAAAATGGAATAACTCCAAAAACTGTGTATTCAGAGATAAAAGATATGTGATTAAAATCAAATAAAACAAAAAGAGATTATTCACTTTTAGAAAAAAAAGATATTTCAAAAGAAATTGCAAGACTTGAGCTTGAAATGGATATAGCAGCAGCTAATATGGAGTATGAAAAAGCAGCAGAACTACGTGACGCTATTATTGATATTAAAAAAGGGAAGAAATAACCCCTCCCTAACCCTCCCCTACAAGGAGAGGGGGAATTAAGGAAAAAATTTTAAAGTTTAAATAATATATATTATGTGAACTAATAACTCAGAAGGGAACAGTGAGAGTAAAAACACTTATGAAAATTCAATTTTTGAAAAAATTGAAAAGATTTTGGATTGAAAAATTAGTAAGTCTGAGCTTGATTCTATGAGCCAAAAAAAATGATTTAAAAAAACAATAGATGATATATTAGATAAATATTCTAGTGATAAACGCTTAGCAATTTTTATTATTTCTGAAATAGATGCTGATGTTTTTAAAACTCATAAAGATTTTCACAACGATATTGATATTGTAAAATTAGCAATCCAGAAAAAATCTAGTTTGTTCTACTCTATTACTACAAAATTAAAAGAAAATCCAATCATTTGAAAAGAAATGATGAAATCTATGATTCGTGAAAATAAAAACTTTTACGAAATAGAATTATTCTTAAATACATATTTTGAAAATGATTCAGAAAAATTATTCAAATTTTATTTTAAATATTTAGATAAAGTTAACGATTTTTTAAGTGATGATTTAAGTAAAAATTTATTTGAATTAAAACAAAAGAACAAAGATTTGTACGATCACTTACATTCACATAAATTATTTACAACTAAATGAAAAAATATTATTGTAAATAGTGTTTTTATTAAACAGTTTATTTTAGAAATAAATAATGATGAAAATTTTATAAATCTAGAAAATAATCAAAAAACAGAATACATAAAAAACAAATTATTAAGATTTTTTACTATTGATTGAAGCGCACTTACTGTAGAAGAAAAAAATATTTATAATATTGTATTAAATTTAATAAATATTGAGTTTTCAAAAAGCATAAAAAAGGAAAAAGAAGAACCTCAACCTTGAATTCCTTCTCCTTTGGAGGAGAAGGAGGCTGCAGATTTGGATGGAGATGATTATGATATTGATGATTTTACAGATTATTGTTATCCTGAATGTAGGTCTTATGTTGTTTCAGGATGATATAATATAGAAACAATTACATGAAAAAAAATATTTATAACAGATTCAGAAAAAGAAAAATTTACAACAAAAGCATTACAAAACTATATAAAATTTATTAATACACTACAAAATCTTTGATTGATTTTTTTGTGGGATAAATATTCTACTGATTTTAAAATTTTATGTAATAATAAATTTTGATTTAATTATATGACTTGAGAATGAATCACAGACTCTAAAATGCTTCAGGTCTTGAATATGATAGGTAGAAATATTTGAGTTCCAGAACAAAAAGTACTAGATGAAAAATGAAAAGAAACTGGTAGAGTTAAATGTTTTAAAACTTTATGAGATGCAAAAGAGGCCTTTAGTGAGATTAAAGAAACATGAATTATAAACGATAAAAAATATTCAGATCAGTCCTCATTTTGAAACTGAGCTGTTGAAAATAAATTAATAGAGATCCTTTGTATTGATGAAAAATGAAGCGGGTTGAATATTAGTAAGTGGAGGTAATTTTAAACTGATGCATATTTTGCAACAGTTTAAAAATTAGACATTTATATATTTTTATATATAATGTCTTCACTGGGGCTAATCTTGGTTTCTATCGGGAGAATCGCTCGGGTTATATGCTATCTGGGAGTTGTTTGTAACTTCCATAATCAATTACAAACAAACATAAATGCAAAAAATAGAATTGCATGAGGTTTAGCTGCTTTTAAAAAAGTATTAAACCCATCTTTCGTTGCTGCCTAAATAGAGCACTTCGAAGTAGCCTTTCTAAGGAATGAGTGCCGATTGGCCTGCTACAAAGTTTATAAAAACTTCGACTCTTAAGGTTTTATAAACTCATAAATTAGAGTTTTTTCTTAAACGGTTTTGATTCAGTCTTGTTTTTGAAAAATATCAACAGATTAAATTATCTTGTGAGCTTTTTGTTTATTTTCTATTCACATGATTATTAAAACAAACTATGATAGTAGAAGTATTTCTTTAGCCTTCCGAGACGTCGGTTCAAATCCGTCTAGCTCCACCATTTTTGGAAATGAACTTTCTCATATAGAGAAAGACTGATAAATAAGCGAAAACTTAGGAGTTCAAACACTCCTTTTTTTTGTGATTGGAATTCATTCTGGAAATATGTTTTTTATAAGTTTTTTCTTTATTTCTAAATCTCATTTATTCCATATTTGAAGGGAATTTTTAACTAATGTAATTTTATTTTTTATAGGAGTTCAAACATTATTTAAATTATTTTCAATTTTTAAAGAAATTTCAATTTTTTCTTGTTCTAATTCTCTTATTTTCTTTTCATAATTATTTAATAATGTTTCATTATCTGTATTTCAAATCCTATTAAGAAAAGTATTTATTTTTTTATCTATACCTATAATTTCTTTTTTAAATACTTTATTTATATCTTCCTTTTCATCATTATTTTTTTCTCTTAAATCTTTAATTGTATTTTCTAAACATTCTATTAAATCTGCTTTTGGTTGAATATGTTGTAATATATTTTTAAAATCATTATGGAATTTATCTCTATTTAAACTTTTTCATCTTAAAGGAGATTTTCTAGGAAATGTATAATAAGGGATTTTTTTAGTTTTTCATTTACTCCAACCAGCACTAAACATTCCTTTTGATTCTTCACAATAAAGAAATCATCTTAAAGGAAAATCATCACTAACATCTATTCTATTAGAATTTTCTTCTATTTGTCTTTTTATTTGAGATTTTGAAATGAGTTTATTTTGAATCTTTTCAAAAGTTTTTAATGATATAATTCATTTATGCTGTGCTTTCATTAATCAAATGTCCCACTTTTTACATTCTAAATATCAAGCATATAATGGATTTGTTATTAATCAATGAATACTTGATAATGATAAAACTCTATTATTTTTTCATAATCATTTAAGTTTTATTCATTTATTATTTAAATATATTAATAAATCTGAAAGGCTAGCTATTTCATTATTTCCATATTTTTCAAAAGCATATTTAATTTTTTTACATATTATTTCATCTTGTATTATAATTTTTCATCAATTAGGTGATTTGGTATATTTAAAACCTAAAGGTACTCTAAAACACCAAAAACCTTGCTCTAATCTTGCTCTTTGTCTATCTATTACTCTTTGTTTATTCTTTTTTCTTTCATACTCTGAAACTACAACAGATATATTTTCTTTAAAATCTCATTCTGGACTATTTTCAAATTTAAAATTAACACAAGCTAAGGTTGTATTTCTCTTTTTAAATTCTTCTTTTAATAAGTGATGAACTTGAATATCTCTTGATAATCTATTTAAATCTTCAATTATAACTACATACTCATTAAAATTATGTGTATCAATATATCTTAAAAGCTCTCTAATTGATTTTCTTTCAAATAATCATCAACTAACTCATTCATCATAAAAAACCTTCTCTATATCTATTCAAAGGCTATTTTTTGCATAATCCTTACATCTTTTTTCTTGTGAAGATAATCAGTTTCATTCATTTACTTGTCTTTGAGATGAAACTCTTGCATATATTAATCATTTAGGATTCATAATTTTATAATTAAATGTTATTTATAGAGTGCATAATATAAATTCTACTTATAAAGTAAAGTTTTTAAATAAATGAAAAAGAGGTTTTTATTCCTCCTTTTCAATTTCTAAGTAAATATTTGCTAAATCTGTAATTAAAATAATTATCTCCTTTTTTTCTTCTTCTGTGTAATGAGAAGGTATTAATCATTTATTTTTTTCAGTCATTATCTTCATTATTTGAAAACAAATATCTTAGATTTTTTTGTGTAATTCAATGTCTATATTTTGATGTATTAAGTTTTCAATTATCAATACTTAATCAAATATCAAATTTTGTAGAATCAGCTATAATTCATTCTTTAATAAGTATATGAACTGGACAAGTTCAAAGACCTAAAAACTTTCTTGAATATCAAAGAAAAGTATTTAAATATCTTTTTTTAGTTAATTGTCTTGAATGTAAATCAGCAATAGTAATTGATTTACTTAATTTTTGTAATTTAGTAATATCTTTACTTTCTATCTTTCTAAATATATCAGTATGTTTTTTTGAATAAGAAGTAAATAAATTAAGTAAAAATCATCTATCTAACAATTGTTCTAGTTTTAAAAATTTTAATAATTCACTTCTAAACTCTAATTCAATTCTAGTTATATGTTTTTCTTTTAAATAATTAGCGTATAAATACTGCTTTTCTTTTTGTTTTATATCAGCAATTTTGTCATATATTCTAATTAATAAATTTTTATTTAATTTATTCTTTTTTTCTCAAATGTAATAAGTTTGAATATTTCACTTATCATCAAAGAATTTTGCTCATTTAGATTTTAATTCTCTAAAATTTTTTACTACTGATTCAATTGGTTTTATTACATCTAAAGCTAAATCAAGTCTTTTTACGATAAATCAATTATCTCTTTTATCTTTTAATCTTTTATTTAATTGTTTAATATAATATTTACTTCATCAATCTGTTTTTAAATTTCCATTTATAAATTCTATTATTTCAGCTAATGAAAGCATATTAAAAGCACTACCGTAAACTACAAAATAATCTTTTGTTTCAATAAACATATTTAACATTGTTCATTCATACCAAGCAAATACTGGAGTATTATCTTTCCAAAAGGTTATTTTATAATTATAATTTCTTAAATTAGATGTTTTTTCAAGAGTATATCACTTATATTCTCTAAAATTTGAGTTATCATCATCTAATCATTTAAGAACTTCCTTATAATTATTTAAAGTTGAAAATAACTCTATATAATCAATATTAAAATTAATTATATCTTTTTTATTAATTATCATATTTTCATAATATTAATATATAAATTATTAATAGTTTTTTAATATGATTTGCAAATCTAGTTTATATGACTATTGAGGCAATAAACTTATACTAGTATTATATTCTTACCACACTATTACTGTATAGTGTGGTTTTTTCCTTTTATCTCTTCTATGGTTTTAGTTATTCAAAAATAAATTGACAAGTTTAATGGTTTTTTCAAAACCAAAACTTGCAATCTTTTTTCTCACAACACAACCACTCCATAAGAGAAAAAAGGAAAAAATGTAAAGGATTAGGTAGCTAAGTCTAATCTTGTGAAAACAAAAATTCTCAATGCTTCACATTGAGAATTAAATGTTTTTTATGTATTAGTTCAATTTTTGAATGGTAGATAGAAATAAATAAAAATCTCTCTACACCTTTACAACACAGTCTTTTTCTATCTTCAATATTACATTATTTATATAATTATTTCATAATGAATCTCTTATTGTTTTTATGTATCAAGTTTTAAAATTTCAATAAGTTAAAGTTAATTCAAGAGAATTTTCTTTATCAGCTTCATATATATCTACAATAGTTTCTCTAGATATTTTATTTATATTAGGATTATTAAAAAAGTATTGTGAAACAATTTTTAGAAAGTATTGAGCCTTTATTGCTTTTAAAAGTATTTGTTCTCAATTTATATATAATCAGTTAGCTTTATATTCAATTGATTCAATAAGTTGTTTATTAAATCATCATTGTAATTTCATAACCAAGGTAGATAAATCTTTTTTAACTCATATAAAGAATAATGCTTGTTTATATGATTCATCTAGATTAAGTTCTTTATTTAATTGAGTTATTCAATAAAAGTTTTTTAATTCCTCTATTACTTTAACCATTCAAAAAAGAGTAATATTTTTTTCATTTAACTTCTTTGTTTCTCAAAAAACTTGAATTTTATCATTATCTACTATTTTAAATCCATCAAGATTAAATTCTTTGATTCAATTATTATTAACAATTACTTCATCTTCTATCATATCTTTTTCAGAAAATAAGTTTGATATATTTAATCAAGTATCTTTAATATATCAAGATTTAACTAATTCAGTTATTATTATTTTTCTAATCATTCATATTTTAGATATATTTCAAGTATCTTTTATATTAATTTCCTCTCTTATTTCTTTACTATTTGTAAAATCAGTTTTTTTATAGCTAATAAATCAAGATATATTTAAAAATCCTAATTCATCTAAGTATGATATTAGACCTTTATAACTATTTTTTAACTTATCATCATAACTATTATAATCTTCTATTAAATGATTTGTCATTTGAATTGAAATTATTAATTCTTTTAATAAATCAATAAAAATATATTTATTTAAAATAGGTTGTCTTAAGAAGAATTTATATATTTTATTTGAATCCATAATTTATATTAAACATTAAATTTCACATTAGTATATGTAAAAATAAAAAAATAGAAAGTCAAACTCCACGGAGTTTTTGAACTTTCTATTTTCATTATATTTTTAAATTGATTTCTAATCAAATATTCTTATATTACTTTTGCTTACCAATTTAGTTTTTTAATGATATATAAATAAAATATATGTAATAAGGAAAAGTGGAGGAAATAACCTCTCCACTTTTGTTGCGTATATTTTTATGTCAATACTAAATGGGTAAGCATTGGTTGTTTCCTCCATTTTTTTATTGCTTAAATTTTGAATAATGAATGATAATCCTTTAAATGAACTTCTTTCTTCTATATTAAATCAGATTTTTTGGTATCTTATTGTTATAATATTAATATTTTGAGTAATTGCTTGAATATTATATCATTTTTGACTTTTAAATAAATTCTTAAATTATTTTTTAAATTTTAATAATGATTCTGAAATTGAATCAAAAGTAGAAAGTCAGTTTATATTAGTAGCTGAATGAAAAGTTTTTACAAATACAGAATTAAAGTTTTTTAATGAATTAAATCTATTAGTAAATAATATAGATTGTTATTTATTTACTAAGATTAGGTTAGTAGACTTAGTAAGGCTTAAAAAGGCTGAATATAGTAAATATATGACTATATTTAATAAACTTTCTAAAAAGCATATAGATTTTGTAATAGTTGATAAATATTGAAAAGTAAAAGCTTTAATTGAACTAGATGATAAATCTCATAATACTAATAAGGCTAAAATGAATGATAAATTTAAAAATGAATTAGCTGATTATTTAAATATACCTTTAATTAGGTATTATGCTTCAAATAATTATAATTTTGAAAATTTAAAAAATGTTTTAGTATAATAAATGTTACTTATTGAGTGTAGACTTATTGAATGAAAAAAGTATATATATTTATATGCTTTTTTATTTTTAAAAAATTAATATGAATATTAAAGAAAAATTATGAAATAGAATTAGAGAATTAAGGAAAGAAAGGAATATATCTCAAGAGCAATTAGCTTCAAAATCTAAGATACATAGAACTTATTTATCTTCAGTAGAAAGGGGATTAAAGAATATCTCAGTTGAGAATATAGAAAAAGTAGCAGTTGCTTTGGAGGTTGAGATTAGGGATTTATTTTAGTATAACTTTAGTTATGAAATTAATAATAAAAAAATGAGAATTTGATAAATATGTTTCTGCTTTTGATAAACAGTCAAATTATTCATTAAAATCATTTATTGATGAGATTATTAAATATGGTATTAATGATAATAATACTAAAATTAAAATAATTAATAAAAAAAACCATCTTATTGATGTATATGGTGATGAATTTGAAGAGGATTTTTTTACTAATATAAATGAAGATAAATTTAATCATTTATTAGATGTTTTTAATAAGTATAACATTATAAATGATATAGAGAAAATTGAAGAGATTATTATAAAAGAAGATTTAAAATTAGATAACTTAAATTCAAATTTTATTTGAAATATTATTTTTAATAAAAGAAGTAATAAGACATTTTATGGAAAAGTTGATATTATTAACTTTAATGTAAATAAGGATTTAGAAAATTGTAAATTTAAAAATGATTTTCAAATAAGAAGTTGTAGTTTATCTATATTAGATATTAAAAAATGTAATTTTTCAAAAAATGTAATTCTATCTTTTCCAAATAGAGGTATATTAAATTTTAGTGAGTGTCATATAAATTTACTTAATTTAGATAAAAAGAAAATTTCTGAAGTCTTATCTTTTAAAGATTGTACTTGAAATATTACTATAAAAAATAGCTATATAGAAAAATTAAATATTATAGATTCTAATTTTACTAAAATTGATATAAATAATAGTCATTTTAATAAAAGAGTAAAAATATCTTTTAATTCAAAAGATAAAAAAATTATATGAAATTTATGAGAATTAATTTTTTGTTCAAATACAATATCAAATTTAAGAGTATGACACTCAAAAATATCTAAGTTTGAAATTAATAACTTAAAAAATCCACCTAATTCTGAAATCAATTTAGGTAATTTAATAATTGATGAATTTTATATTTCAAATATTAGAAATTTATGAAAATTTAGAATTTACAATATTAATTATTCAAAGAAAAATAACACAAGAAAGTTAATAAATATAAATAATTCCTCATTATGAGATTCTGAATTTCAAAATGTAAACTTGAACTCATTTTCTACAATTGTTATTTATGATAATTTATTAACAGATTTAAAATACACTTGAATTTCTTGGTGATATATGATTAATGTTGATAAAAATGATAATTATTGAAAATTAAGAAATACATATAGAACATTAAAAGATGTTGCTGAAAAGAATAATGATAATATAACAGCTTTAAAGTTCTACTCTTGAGAAATGAATGCTTATAAGATGTATTTAATTAAAAAATGATTTAAAAATAACAAATTAGATTTAACTATTATTTGGTTTAATGAGTTTTCTAGTAATTTTTGATTAAATTTTATTAAACCATTATTTTTAATTATTATAATAAATATCTTTTTTATATTTACTATAATGTTATTTAGTAATGATTTTATATTTACAAAACCTTCATTTTGAAATTTTAATAATTTTGTATGATATATTTCTAGGTGATTTAATATTACAAATTGATTAAATTGAATTTTTAAAATGGAAATAGATAATGGGTTATTAGATTTATTAATTCTTATTAAAAATATATTTATTTGAACTTTTTTATATCAATTAATACAAGCATTTAGAAAATTTACAAGAAAAATTTAATATTTAAAAATAAAGTATGAAAGCAATAATTTTTGATATAGATGGAGTAGTTATTATCTCAAATTCTCAAAAAGAAGAAGTAATAAAAGATATATTACAAAAATATAACTTATATAATATTCCTTGAGTAAAAGAAATATTAACTCTTTGATTAAATAGAAAATTGATATTGACTAGAATTTATGAAATAACACCTTTTGATAAAGAAGTTGTTTTAAATGAAATCAATGAACAATATGCTATTCTTGAATCTAATCCTTTAAATAATGATAATGTGATTAATTTTATTAAAGATAATTATCAAAAATATTTATTTTTTACTAATACATCATTACCTATTGCTTGATTAAATAGAGTAATTAATGCATTATGAATAGGAAGTAATTTTAAAGAATTATTAGCATTTGAAAATTGAAGTAAAGCTGAAAATATAGAATATGTAATTAATAAGTATGATATAGAGCCTAAGGATATATTATTTATAGATGATAATATAAACCACATAAGAAAAGTTGAATGAACTTGAGTAAATAGGTTACATTTTATAGATTCTAATATTGATATAGAAAAAGAAATTGAAAAATACTAGAAAATGGCTATTATGTTTATAAGGAGTTCAAATTATCTTCTATAGACTCCACCATATTTGACAAATTACATAAAATCACTATACTAAAAATATAGTGATTTTATAATTAATGTTTTAAAAAAATGAGTGAAGATATTGAAGTTGTTAATAATTATAGGGAATCAGAAGATTATCTAAAAAGGAAAAAGAAACTTTTAGAATATTATGAACATAATAAGGATAGATATCATTTATTAAGTACAGATTTTATAGAAAATTGATTATTTGTTGTATTCCCAGAATTTCCTTTAACTAGAAACTCTTTAAAAAATAGTATTGATTTAAAGTCCCCAGATTATGGTGATTTTAATAAAATATTAAATAATAGATATGAAATAGAAAAAATGTGGGAAATTGTTTTTAAAGACTTTGTTGATGAACAAATTAAAAGAGATAGACAAGAAATAAATGAAAAAGTTTTAGGGGTTGTAAAAAAGATTATTTTTCCTTTTTCATAGTTTTGAGTTTTATAACTTGGTTATTCATTCAAAAAATAGTTCAATGTTTATAATTATTTTTCATTATTAATTTTGTTTAAAATATATTAACCTAACGTACTACCGTTTGTTGGTTATTATATTTCTTTTTTTATTTTAAAAAATTGCACTTCATTTTTTACTTGAGGAATATAATTGCCACCTTTTTGTGTGCATAAAGATAAGATGGAGTATGTAACCATTCATTTTTTATGCACTTGTGTATATTATATTGGGCAAGCATGGTTGCTTACTCCACTTTTGTATAAAGAAATGTAATAAGCAATTAATGCTTATTTTTTTGCTATAAAAAATGACTATCAAAGAAAAAATATTTTTTTGAATATTATTCTTAATATATACTTTTTGAGTATTAATATTAATTTTTAAGTATGATTTTAAGATAAGTATATTGCCTAAAATGTGCATGATAGTGATTTTATGTATATTATAATAATGAAGATAAAATGTGTAAATGTTATAATGGATATTCAAGAACTGAGTGAAAAATAGGGTGTTTTAAAAATTAATTTTTTGTTCTTTAAAATAATTTGTATAATTTAAAAAAGAGATTTTTTAGAAAAAATCACAAAAAACCTTGACTTTTGTGTTGTTTTGTGGTAAAATAAAAATGTAATTTTAATATTAACAATATAATATGTCTAATACAAGCGAATTAGAAAGTATCAATTCAGTATGTACTACAGCTGAAGAACTTATAAAATCAGAAGATTTTATGAGATGAATAGGGATAATTTTTAAAAAAGTGAATAAATATGATAAATATGATAAAGAATATATATCGTCACTTTTTATAAAATTACAAAATTGAGAAACTTTAGAAGATGATGAAAAAACAGACTTAACTTCTTTTGTTCAAGATGAGAAAGTAGCAGAAGAATGACAAAAACTATTATCAAGGTTAAGTGATTCTCCTAATAAAGCAGAAACTAAAAATCAAGAAGAAACAGTTTCTTTTACTGAGTTTTTAATTGAAATACTTGCAGAAAATTGATATAACAAAGTTCAAAAATGTATTTGAGAAGTTGCTGAAATAGCAAAATTATCTTTAAATAGATCTGAATGAATGGATAAATTAACTATGACTTTAGAGTCATGAGAAACTAAAGAAACTTATATACAAGAAGAACCTTTAAGATTACTTGATGATAGTGTTTTAGTACATACTTTATCTGATTGAACATTATCAAATTTTTCTAAAGATAAAATTGCTAATAATCCATTATTAATAACAAAAGATGTTAACTGATATTATCATTTTTGACAAACAGTAGGAGAACAAGAAGCAAAAAAGCAATGAATGAGATTACCTACTAAAGAAGAAATGGAATCACCAGAATTTAAAAGTTATATTGTTAATAATACTAAAGATTTTCCAGGTTGTCGTATTAGAGGTGGGAGCGAATTTTGACGCAGAGGTGATCGCTTGTGTCTTTGGTCTTCTACTGCTTACGGAGAGAGTGCGTACTATTTGGGGTTCAGCAAGTGAGTTTCTGACACATACAATGCTTGGGATAACAGGGTCTTCGGTTTATCGCTTCGTTGTTGCAAGGATTAAAATTTTTATCCCTTTTAGGGATAAAAATGTATTCGACTATTTAACACTTTAGGTTAAAAACCTGAAAATAATATTAATATTCAGCATTAACTAAGTAAAAATAAGCCTTAAAAAATCAACAAAAAAATCACTAGAAAATCTAGTGATTTTTTTGTTGTATAATATAGTTTCTATTTTTAAACTTTTTCCTTTTAAAATAGCCAAAAAAAATCAACAAAAAGCTTGACATCTAAATTTCATCCAAAATTAGTTATATAAC
>CAZGNU010000017.1:0-27344 GCA_964527325.1 uncultured Candidatus Peribacteria bacterium
CAAGAATTAACGCTTTGCGCTCATGAATTTATAGCATCATTATTCGATAAATCATCATCAATATTAACTGTATCATCAACATCTCATCATAAATTCATAACTCATGTAAAATCAGGAAGAATAATAAATACAGTAGGAAAATCTGTTAATTTATTTGCAATTTCTTCGATTTGCCTAGTTACCCAACCCATTAACCAACTAGGAAAAGCAGAAATTCTTGTCATTTCTAATTTTAAAATATCATCAAAATTTCAATCTTCTCAAGCATCTAAATTAAGACTTAATTCAAATCATAATCAGTCCTCATTGGTAAACAATGAATCAGAACCAGATTCAGAAAACATATCTTCAGAATAACTAAAATCTCAAATTCATCATGATTCTAAATAATCTTTTGCTACCTCAGGATCTAACTCTAATTTTTCATTATCAATAGTATCACAATTTCAATTTATAATACCAAATTCGTCATTAGAACCTCAACTTGAAACATACGTAGGTATTCAAGCTGATCATGGATCTCAATCACTTCAATCTCCTCAACAAAAATCCATACTTTGAGCTGTAACAATACAATTTCAACCAGGCATCAATGGACTAACAGATTCCATAGGTAAATTACCCATTATGTCAGCAGATCATCAAAAACATATAGCTGTTCACATAGCTCATGTTAAAGTTGGGGTTATAAATATTCTCAAAAAATTTGTAAAACTATCTGTTCATAACCGTCATCATGCTCACAAATCTTGTGTATCATAACCAATTGGTGATGGAGGCCATACACAAGGTCACCAAACTGGTCAATATTGCATTCAAGTTATAGCTGAAAAAACAGGAAGTCATTCATCAATATTTAATCAATCTCATATAAGTTCTCACATAAATACAGGATCATTTCATGGAGCTAATGGTGCCCGATTTAAAGGTGAGGCAATACATCAAGCTGAACCAAATCAACAAGTAAGTCACTCAATATAATTACTTACATCATCTAATCAACTTTCAAGTTCATCAAGAACTGATCAAACATCATCTGTATCTAAATTTAACTCAGCCAATTGTTCATTTGAATATTCTTCTAATGCTTCTAAATTATCAGGATCACTTAATTCATCAATATAATCAGGTACCCCATTTCAATCTTCATCAATAGTATTTTGTGTTAATTCATCTGGTAATTCTATTTTTTCATCATCACAAGCAGGTGTTTTTATTCATTTTTCATATGATCTAGAAGAAATATCTTCCAAAGATCTAAAAATATCTACAGTATCTCAACAATTATTATTATCTTTTTTAATAATTACATCTCAATATAAATCATCTCATACTTCTCAATGTTCAAATAATCATACTTCTATATGTGAATGCTTAAATGGTTTAACTTTTGATTTATATGTAATAGTTATACTTTCTAGGGGATCTAAATAAAAATTATCTGCTACAAAATGATATCACATCATTCAGGTGCTTATATTTATATCCAAACTTCAAGTTATTGTCTTTTTATCAAGAGAAAAAGCATTTGGAACTTTTTCTCAAAATATTATATTTTCTATTCTAGCACTTGAATCGTTTGTTAAAACAATTTTAGCTTCTACTATATCTGATGAAGCTATAAATCATCCATTTACATCTGTAAATGTTTTTTCAACTTTTATTCATGTTCACTCACCGTATTCTGTTCTTAAAAAATACAAACTAGGTTTTTCATCTGTTATTTCTTGTTCTCAAGAAAGAATTCATTCATAAGTTATTGGAGTTTCTGTTTGTGAATAAGGATATTTTATGTACAACAAATTATCCATTCTTTCATTTTCTGATGGTTCTTCTGGTGGTTGATATAATCCATCAAAATAAACTACTGAATTATCTTTTCTAATAGACGAACTAAGTTTTATTCAATTATCATCTGATAGTATCAATTTTGTAAAATCTGGATTACTACTAGTTCATCATCAATAAAATATATTTATCTCTCAACTATCATCCAATATTACAATATCATCTATTCAATCATTATCCATATCAAAAACCTTTGCAATCAAAATCATTCCACCTAAATCAAAATTATCTACTAATGAATATCTAGTAAAATCTTTGTTTCTATTATTTAAAAGAAATGGTTGTCAATCATTGTCTACAAAGAAAATATCATCATAAGAATCTCATGAAAAATCTCATGTTCAAACCATATCATGTGATCATAAATCAGTTATATAGGCTAAATTTCATTTATCAACAAAATCAGATTGTATTTTTTTATTTTCTAATAATTTAAAATAATTATCTTTTTTCACTAATAATATATCATCAAAATCATCATTATCATAATCAAAAATATGATATGATGAGATATCATTGTCTTGCGATAATAATTTTCAAATTGTTGCATCAAATTTTCTATCTGTTGTAGTAGAAGGTATTTTTTTCTTTATTTTTTTAAGACTTATTACAGGATCTCACAAATTTATAACACCAAAACTCATATAATTTTGAACGGATTCTCAAACAGTTTTTCATGCTGAAAAAGCAAGAAGAGATTTATTACCATCTTTCCATCCAATTGCTGCATCATTTATAAAATTTTCATATCAATATAAATTGCTTTTTGAAAATGTATTAAGTGTATTTTCTGAATCAAAAGGATCATTATAATAAAATATTTTTGATTTATTATCTAAATCTCAATAGTCATATGTTCAATATGAATTTGTTTTAATTAATACTAATATAGAATTTTTTGCATTATTTATTTTTAAGTTAAAAACATTTTCATCTCTGGAAATATTAGGCTGTGCATTTACAAAATTAAATCACAATTTTGCAATCACTATTCAATTTTTTTTGATATTAGTTAATAACATATCTGTATTATTTTCATCATCATATTCTAGTTCAACAAATCCTATTCTTGATATTGTTCCGTCTTCTTCTATTTCTAAAACACTATTCTGATTTAAATCATTTAAAATTAATTTATCATTTTCTTTTGTAACAGTATATTCATTAGAATATGATTTTAAATTGATTGAAGTTTCTGCATCATCTATACATTCTGAATGATTAGATTCACATGCAATCAATTTAGTATCATCATCAAAATTATAAAACACATCTCAAACATAAATATTTAATGATTTATTATAAATATCAAAAGCTAATTTATTATTAATAAATTTTGTACCTATTTTAATATCCTGTGATAAATCCTGTCATGAACTAACACCCCTTAATAATCATGATTTATCTAATTTTAAAATATTTGAATATTTATATGGATTACTAAGTAAAGATGTAACAGCTAAAGATCTATTATCTTTTTCAAATAACAAACTTCATGCTAAATAATCTTGCACTGTTATATCTCAATAATTTGATCACAGTAAAGTTGTATAAATCGAATTATACTTTTTATTTTCAATTTTTGATTTATTCCAAAAATAAAATGTTTCTATTTTACCAGCATTTGCTCATACTCACTTAATAGTTACTGATCAATTTTCATCTTCTATTACAAAAGAATTACTTTCTAATGAAGTATCTGTTGAAATTTTAAAATAAGCAACTCAAGGAGTATTTGTGGCAAAAATTTTATATGAAGTCTTTCATTCATTTACAATATTACTATCATTTTCAGATGTTATTATATGACTAAATTGAGGTAATATTTCTATACTGGTATTTGTTGAACTATCATTAAACACGATATTATTATACCTATCTTTTAATTCAACACTTAACATTGAATATTCATTTTCTGAAGCCTCCATTTTATTTTTAGATAAAACTAAATCTACTTTCAGTGGATCTGCAGGATAAATAGTGATTTCTTTTTCAATTATTTGTGTTAATCATTCAACCTGAAATTCAATAGGTAAATTTTTTCAAGCTATCGTATTTGTTTTAAATTCTACTTCAGCAACTCAATTTTCTAACTTAACATATGGTTTGTTAGCACTTAAATAAATTGGATTAGCTATCAAATAAACCCTAGAATTAAAATCAGTAATAATTTCTCACCCTGAATTTTTTATAGATACTTCGTATTTATATGTTCATCAACCTACTTTTACATCTCATGATAAAGATTTTATTTCCAAATTTATATCTTTTATTGTTTCTATACTTTTTGATGTTTCTAATAGTTCAGTTCCTTCAGAATCAATTATTTTGACAACAATATTATTATCATCTTCATCTTCTGTTGATTTTAATCTAAAAATTTTGTATCATTCATAAGTACTAGATGTAATATTTTTTGGATCATCACCAACTAATTCAACTCAATCTCAATCAATTTCAATATCTATATCATAAAAAGTTCCCGTAGTTAAGTTTGAGTATTTATCATAAATTGAAAGAAAATTTGTAGATATATTTCACCCCGTTTGCATTATAGTAGTTCATAATTCTAAATCCACATAATCTGGAACTTCCGGTAACAACTCAATATTTTTCTTTGTTTTAAATCAATCACTATCAACTATTTCTATAGTATAACTTCATGATTTTTTAATTGCAATAAGTGATTTAAATATATTTAAATCATTTTTTGTAATCATATAATTATCTATTTTTTCATTTCATTCAAAAATTGTAACATCAAGAGGATATACAACTGGTAAACTTTCTCATGATGTAGACAAATTATCCACAAATATTACTATTTTTTCATTACTCGTTGATGAACTATTAACAGAATTAGAAATATCTTCAATGTTATTATTTGTTCAGTCTACAAGTATGATATTATTTTTATCACTTACTTTTATAGAACTTATTCCTCTTGATATTTCTAATTTTCCATCATTATTATTTAATTTATAAGTAGAACTAAATAACCTATCTCATCTAACTTCTATTTTCAATTCATCTGATTCCATAAAAACTGTTTCTACTCAATCATCATCTTCTGTTTTAATAGATGCTTTTAGATATATATCTACTTCTTTATTTTTAGATCAAATATAATAATTTGCTTCTCAAGCGTTTAATCTAATTTTTCAGTTATTAAAATTCACATAACTAGAAATTATAGATTCGTCATTAATTGTATCATTAGAAATATCATAAATTACTACTCATTCTTTATCTTCTATTTTTTGTAATTCAAAATAAACATATGTTCAATTAATATTTCTAACATGTTTTGCATCTTCATCTTTTATTTTAACATTAAGTGAAGCATTTGAATTATAATAATATTTTTCACTATCTGAAATTAGATCTATTGTTCATCAATTTTGTAAATCATTTTCTATACAATCACTAATTCAATTATTATCAGAATCTCATTCACAAACAAGTGAGCTTTCATTATCACTTTCTTCATCTTCTTCATCAGTCAAATACATTATAGTACTTCATGAACACTTGCTATTAGAAAATGGTACAGTTGGTGGCAACATTTCTCATAACCGACACATTATAGCTGGCAACCACTCCCAAATTGGAACTCAATCAGGAGGAGCACATTTAAATAATGCTTCTTCATCCTCTGATCAGTCTAGTGGTCAAATATTTGAACCAAGTAAATCTGATGATAAACTCATATTATCACTTATTAAATCTGCATACACATTATCAGCCTTTGATTCTGGATCCATTTTAATATACATATTTTCAGTATCTCACTCAGCTCATATATATGCTATTTCATATTGTTTTTTATTTTTCGGTAAAATATATTCTTGATCTGATATCTCAAGTTGATCGTTTAAATAATAATCAAACACAAAAGCATATTTATCTGAAACAGATTTTAAGCTATGCCAAAAAATAGCAAAAATCACTGTATCATAATGAGACATTTTTTGTGTTCACAGTACTGTATTTAGTGTTGAGTTTTCATTATCTTTCAAAAAAGTTAATAAATCAATATTTGCATTTGGATAATTTCAAGTGTTTAAATAATAGTTATACAATAATAAATTTGTTCAAGATAAATTATTAGGATTATTTGAACCAATTATACTATTTATCTCAGCTGATTTTGTATTTAATAATTCATCTAATTTTTCTGAAACTTTATCAAGAGTAATGTCATCTTCTATAGAACTGGTTAAACCAAATAAATATGGATAATCTATTTCTACTTTTCAAATAGGAGAAATAAAATCAACATATCTATTTTTATCAACTGGTAATGATGGAGTGGTCATCGTTTCTATTTGTTTTTTTAGCTCATTTTCTGTAGGAGACTTATGAAAAACATATGATGACAAATCATTAAAATGATAATCTGTCCCTGTCCGCCTATCAGGCATATAACCAGAACACTCATAAATTTTCACAGGTACACATACAGGTTTTTGTATAGTTCAATGAACAGTAACTCCAGGATCAGCATCGTCTTGCGTATATTCTGCACTATCATCATCCATATCGTCAGCTGCATTCATATTATCTGATGCTATTTCTATTAATGGTATGCCTCATAATCACGCAATATCTCATATAGAACCTATACTTTCTCATCATTCTTCAGTAGGAGCTACTCAAGAAAATTCTCATGTAATTGGATCATATCAACTATATTCATATTCATATGACGTAGAATCGCCTGTGTCAGGATCTAATACAGTAGCTGTAAATGTTCATGCATTTGCAACAACACTATCACCAGTATGTAAATTACCATGATTAATTGTCAATGTAGTAGTTGCATTAATTTGAGAAGCATACGCTGTTTGACACACTGTTTGTACATCTTCTTCATAAATATCATTTATTATTTCTTGTCAATCTAGGTATAAATAATTTTTCTGACAAGCAACAGCAGCTTTACTAGACAGTTCTTCATAAACCTGCTTGAAAGTTTTTGGATTATTGTATATTTTAGAAGAAATGTTATTATCAGTTCTACAGTTCCAGTTTTCTCTAGTTCATCATATGTTTGGTAATTTATAAATTGGGTCTCCTATAAATAGTTCATTTTTTTCGGCTAAAATTAAATTATCATTATAACAATCAAGTGGTGATAAAATTTTACTCGAATCAGTAATTTTTGTTGATCATCAAATATCAAAAAGGGGCACTATAGATCAATGTAGATCATTATTTTGTAATTCTATCATTCATTGAGATCAAGTATTTGTAATAACATTAAATGGTGTATTTCACCCCCACCATCAATTATAAGCTTCTTTTGATAGCATATAATTTTCACATCACTCTTGATCTATAACTATTGTTTTGTCTCATTCTATTAAATTTATATTTAATCATCTATTTGCTTCTACAAGCTTTCATCAATTTTTTGTTGATCATCTATATATACTACATTCAGGTGCAGAACTCATATTTTCTACTTTTTTTCAATACAAAAAGTTTTTATATAATTCTAAAGTATCACAATTATTTCCTGATAATGAATTATTATTGTCTGGTCAATTATCACAATTATGCTTAAATCTAATATTTGAAGGAATAGCAATATCACTTGATAATCAATTCATAATCAATGTATCTATTTCTTCTTCCAATTCATTACTAACATCTTTTAATAATTCTGAATTAACTACATCTAAAATAGTTATTAAATGTGGTATCATATCAATATTTACATCAGATCATCCCTCATTATACCTTCAAGCATTATGCACATCTGCTCTAAATTCTCATAAAGTTCATTTTGAAAAAATCTCAATAAATGATTTTTTAGCATTTTCAATAAGTTGTCTTGTTTGAATATCTGGAATTGTTGAAGTATCTGGTTGTGCTGAAATTAAAGTAGATACAAAATCGCTGTTAAATCATGGAAATAATGAACCAGACCCCAGGCCTTCATTTAATAATGCAATATCCTCAGCACTATTAGTAATAGATTCAGTAGCTTCTCATAAAGCTTTCCCTGAAATTTTATCTGCCAATTCCTGACTAAATCTATTATAAACAATATCTTCTAAATTTTCTATGTAAGCTTCATAAGACTGAAAACTATTATAACTTAATGACTTTTCTTCTCTTATTTGATCATTATAAAAAACATATGGTTCATAATTTCATGGTACAGGAATATTGTTATTTCCGTTTATTATTCAATCTGAAAATTTAAAATTTCATGTACCTGAGTAATAATCATGATTTTTATCAAAATAATTTTTTAATCCTTCAATATTTTTTTGTGGACTTCATAAATTTGGTGAAATGACTCAATGCCAAATCTCAGATTTTATTTCTGAAAAACTTTTGTCATTTACCTCATACCTATTATTTTCATGATTAAAAATATATGATTTATTTTCAAAGTCTGTAAATGGAAGAATAGTTTGAGAAGATTCGTTTTTATCATAAACTACTGGTAAATTAAAATCTCAAACTAAAACCGTTCAAATAAGTTTAGATTCAAAATTAACTGAATTATCTAAAGATTTATATCATTCATAATATAGTGATTCGTTTAATGAAGCAATATTAAAAGCTTTTGTATTTATTGGTGTTGGCAAAATAACAACCTTTGTATTTTCTAAAACACCTTGAATATCAGTTGCATACCTATTTATTTCTACACTAACTTCATCATATGAATCTTCATCTACTATAATTGAAACCAAATTAAAAAAATCACTACTTCAAGCAAAAGTAGAAAAGTTAAAAAAAGGCACCCTAAAAGTTGTACCAAAAAGTAGAGAAAATATCACAAAACTAGAAATGAATTTTTGTATTTTCGAATACTTCATAAAAAGTGCTTTTCTTTTGAATAAATAAACAATTATCAGTTATTAATATATTAACCATAATTATTAAAAATCCAAATTTTTTTGTACTATTTTTTTTATAATTTTTATATATAACATTTTTTTAATAATCTTTGCCATTTATAGCATCCACCAAATAATCAATTATATATTTATAATCTGGATATTTATCACCCAATAATTCAAATTTTAAAACTATTCAAGCAACAATCACCAATCTATCTGCTGTTGTACTATATGAACTCATAATTTTTTCATGAAATTTAGTCACTAAATTATCTATTTTAGCTTGCATAGATCAACTCATTTTTGTTGATGATGTTTCAGTTTCACAACTATCTCAATCCCAAGAATATCCCGCATTACAATTAAAATCACATGTAGTTTGATTTTCTCACCAATTTATTGTTGGTGACCATGTACTTCAATTTAATGTTTGAGTATAAGTTGTTCATGTTGTTGCTGAAGCATTTGCTACAATACTTCATCAACATGTTGTTTCCTTAGTTTGAGCTACATCCATACTTGTTTTCACATACTTATAATATTTTGTTCAATTTATTTCAGCTTCAATTTTATAATTCGTATCCGGCTTCAAATTTGATACAGTATATGGACTTGTTTGATTTTGTTTTCAACTAAATAATGTACTAACATATTTTCAATCAGAAGTATATTCATATGCATTAAGATATACTGAACCTCACCCTGTATTTGTCCATGAAAATGTAAATTGGTTTGATTTCACATTACTAATTGAAATTGTTGGTATTACTACCGGTGCAGCATTAGTTGTAGTTATTTCTCAAACCCATTTTCCATGAGAAGATCATTCAACAGTAACTTCATATTTTGTACTTGGTTGTAATGTACGTGGGTATTTTCATGTTTTTGTATTATATGAACTTGTTCATACCTCATAAGCTCAATCAAGAATTGTTTGATTATGTGTTTTATCAATAATTGAATAATAATATGTTTGTTTCATCTTAAGCTTATCAATCCATGAAAATGTAAATCAATCTGATTTTACATCACTAAATGTAATTGTTCATATTATTGCTGGTGTGGCACTACAAGTGCTTATCCAAAATCAATCTGAAGAATTAAGTGACCATTGTCATGGACAATATACATATTGATTTGATCATAGTCAATATTGTGGATTTGTTGATTTTACATCTTTTATTAAAGGACTTGGTCAATCTCAAGATATATTTACATCAGCACCAGATATAAAAGTTTTTCAATCAAATCAACAATCAGTATAAACAGTCCATCAATTTATCACAGTCGCATCACAAGTTCATGTAGCATTAGTAGTTGATACTAAATTTCATACTAAAAAAAATGATAACAGTATAGTTATAAATAGTATTATTTTTTTCATTTTTAATTAATTAATAAATAAACTATTATTTATAATATTTAAAAAAAACTAAAAGTAAAAAATTTTTTACTTTTAGTTTTTTTGTCACTTTTAATTAATAATCTTTACTATTTATTCCATCTATCAAATAATCAATTATATATTTAAATTCTGGTTGCTGATCACCTAATAATTCTAGCTTCCCTGTTATTATTTTTATAATACTTAATCTTTTTGTAGTTGTACTATATTTTTCAATAATTTTATTATAAAATCTTATTACAATACTATCTATTCTGGTTTGCATAGATGAAGAAAGTGTTTTTTGAGTAGCCTGATTTGTTTCTGTTTGATTATTTGATTCTATCTTATTATTTAATTCAGTTAGATTACCTTTTATAATATCTATTACCAAATTTTCTAACTCTTCACATCCCGGAGTAACCATACTTGCTTCAACTGGTGTATAATATTTTCATCCTGGAGATAAATATTTTAACGTTATAGTATATTTTGTACAAGAAAAAACTTCAAAATCATTACCTGTTATATTAGAATATTCAGTTGTAGAATAGATATATTCTCAATTATTTATATTTCTAAAAGAATTCATTCTGTATGGTGATGTATATTGTGAAATAACTTTAAATAAAACCGTTTTCCTATCGGTTTTAAATTTTGGTATAACAACAGAAAAACTATTATTTGTTATATCATTTATTTTTACAGATGAATGAGATTTAAGTGTGATATAACTTTTTTGTTCTACAATTTTTTCTAATTTATTTTTTAAATAACTAGCTTTCAAGATTATTTTTTTTCATTCAATAGATTCTTCATCTGCTTCATCTATAGAAGATTTTAATATTCAAATTAATGATAAATATTTTGACTCATTTGACAAATAAGCACCTCAAATTTTAATCACTAAATCATCTAATAATTTCTTAGTGTTCTTAGATATAACAGTAATATCATCTCCATCTGTAAGAGTTTGTCAGTAAGCATTAATTATAAATCTTTTTTTAGCATTTGAATATCACTGAACCAATACATCATATTTTGTATTTACCTCTAAAGGAAAACCATCAAAATCTTTATATTTTCCTGTTTTTGTATTATATGATTCTTTAGATCAATCTGAATTTAAATCTAACTTTCCAATTACAATATCTTCTTTTTCTAACCATTTCTGAGAATTTGCATCATATTTTCTTGGTTTTGATATAGTATATTGATAATATGAAATTCATTCTGTTTTAGGCCAATAAAATGTAAATCAATCTGATCCTATATCACCAAATGTTATTTTTTTAACTTCATTAAGAGTAATAAAATCTCATTCAAAAGTTGTTAATTTTGTTGTTCAATTATATGCTGTAACTACTGCTCTATACTCAGTTGAATAATCTAGTCAATCATAGCTCATACTACAATATGTTGATTTGTTATTTAAAACTGTACAATCATAATCTGTATTACTTGGACTTTCATAATCATTTGATACTATTTTGTTATTTCATTTAAATATTTCTAATTTATATTTGTCTGCTCAATATAATTTTTTCCATCTTAAACCTATAGATTTATAACTGGGATCTATTCTAGAAAACCTATTTGATAGTGAATACGGCAATGTAAATTCATCAATAAATCTTCAAAATACAGTAGTTCAATTTTTTGCTGTTATAGTTAATTTATAAGTTTCTCATTGTTCTAAGTTTAAATATTTAAAATCATAAAAATTATCTGCGGTTGTTTTTGTAGATAAAATAGATGTATTTGTTCTTTTATTATATAAACGTAAATAATGCATATTGACTTCATCATCTCTTTCCCAAGTTGCTTTAAATGATTTATTTGTAATATTTTCAAATGCTATTCCTTTTTCAAATTCAACCCTTGGTTCATGACAATAACTCGTCCAAGTACTTCATCTTGTATCAGTCTCCCGATCACCCAAACAACGTACCCGACTATAAATTTCATTAGTTTTTCAATCAGCATTTTCTGTTTTTATAATATATGGGCTTGGTCAATATCAACTTTTTATTTCATTTATTACAGTAGCTGATTTAGCAGGCCAAGGTACAATACAATTAGTCCCAACAATCCAATTATTGGACAATGTTTCTTCTATACATCCATCTGCTTGTGCAATATTATTTATCATAAAAAATGATAAAAATATTGAAAACATAAACAATAATTTTTTCATAATATAAAAAATTATAAAATATAACTCAAATAAGTATAATAAAAAAAACTGAAAATAAAATAAAATTTTATTTTTTCAGCTTGACATATTTTACATATTGTTTTTTATATAAATTTTTTCATTGCTATTTTAGCTTCTTTATCCATACTTCTTTCCTTTAGAATTTGCTTCTTTTGATAAGCTTTTTTTCATTTTGCTAATCAAACCCTAAGCTTTATTAAACTTCAAACAAAATACAATTCTAACGGTACTATAGAATACCCTGCTTCTCTTGATTTTCATGATAAATATGAAATAGTTTTTTTGTGTAAAAATATTTTTCTCTCCCTGTCAGTTTCGATGCTTTCTCTATTTACTAATGCCTTCCAAGCTGTTACATGCATTCATTTAATATATAACTCATTGTTTACAACTACAATATATGATCATTTTAAATTTACATGTCAATTTCTAATACTTTTTGTTTCATATCATTTAAGGTCAATTCAGGCTTCCCAAGTATCACTTATTTCATAATCAAAATAAGCCTTTTTATTTTTAGTAATCAGATTATTAAGATTTTTTTTCTTCATAATTATTCTCCTTTCTTACTAAGTAGTGTGTTATTTTCAAAATATTTGCTTTGATTTTCAATTATAAAAGCACTAGGTTTTCATTTAAAAGCCCAATCCCATTTCATATAATCATCGAATTCGTATTGTCCCGCTTTTTCTTTTAAAAAAGGGTTTTTATGTACAACAAAATGAAGATGAAAATCTTTATAATTTTTATCAGGCACTCAAGTAATTCAAATAGTTCAAAGTGGTTGTCATTTTTGTACTATTTCTCAAACCTTAATATTTGAGAAAACATCATTTAAATGACTATACATTACAAGATCTCCGGCTGAAGTTTTTAACCAAACTTGTTTTCATCTAAGTATATCCAAATTTCTAACTTCCTCATTATATGTTAAGTTCGTTCATCTTTTTATTTTATTTAAATCTAAAAAATCAAACTCCTTAACAGTTCTTACTATTATTCACTCACCAAGAGCTACAACTTGTTCTCAAAAATCTCAATCAATATCCCATCCATGATGAACCCCATCAGTATAATCTTTTCTATATCATCTTCAAGAATTTGGTATTTTTACATGTTTTACTGGTATATTGCGTCAAATCACAGGAACAATATATTTTTCATTTCTATTTTTTATAATATTTTCTAAAATATCTCTGTTATAAATAGTTTCTCTTAATATTCTATTTTTCTCTAAATATACATAATAATTATTTTCTACATGTTTATTATATTTATCATATTTTGAATATAAAAAAATCTTTTTTTCTAAAATGGTTTTTAACTCAATTAAACGCTCAGTTTTAGTATCATACAATTTTGATAATACATTATATTGTTTAATTAAATTCAATTTAAAGCTTAATTTTGTTTCTCAATTTTCATTAATTAAATAAAAATGATTATTTATACATTGATTATCAAAAAACTTTAAATCAAATAAATAATAATTTCATTTATTATATTTTAATTTTGAAAAAATATTACACTCTGACTTTATTTTATAATCACTTAAATCCTCTCATGATCTAAACATTATTTTAGTATTTTTTAACTTCAAAGAATCTAAATAAATATTTTCTGATGATTTAAAAACTATTTTTGTAGTATTATCAAATACTCAAGTTCATGCAAAAACCAAAGAATATCCAAATAATACACCAAAAATTAGTGTTCCAATAAGTAATGTTAAAATTGATCTAGTATTCATTATGTACTTTTTTAATAATTTCATTAAAGTGTGGTAATTATAGTAATAATTATTTTTTTTCAAGACTTTTTTTAGTTATTTATATACAACTAGATTTTTCTTCATTTTTTCTATAAATTTTAATATTATCAAAACCTTTTTCTTTTAAATAAAGTCCATGTAGATTTGAAAGTACTCATTTTTCACAATAAAATAAATAAGTTTTTTCATTGTCTAAATCTTTAAATTTATGATTTATTTCAAAAAATGGAATTTCTATTACCTTGTTTTTTTCTTTTAACCTTAAGGGATTTTTCTTTTTTTCAGATTCTTCTCTTATATCAACAATTATATCTTCTTTTCCTGGTAAAAATACTACTTTTAACTCTACATCTTCACTTTTACTATATTGTTCCATCATTTCTTTTACAAATTCTGTTTTTCTTGATTCTATTGCTTTTTCTAAAATCGCTTCAGCAATATTTTCTTCTTCTTTTAATATATCGTCAAGTTTTGCTCAAGTAGCTGGTTTATCAGAAATTACTCAACAATACTCTGGCATATTACAAGCAAAATTATAAGTTCAAATTTCTTTTGAAATGTCTACAATTTCTTGTTTATTATAAGCAATTAATGGTCTTAAAACAAGATTTGTACTAGCCTTGTCTATAACGTGCATATTTTTTAATGTTTGACTAGACACTTGCCCAAGACTATCTCATTTTACAAGCGCAAAATAATGATCTTCTGAAATTTTTGAAGCAACTTTTAACATAAATCTTTTTAGTAAAATTCATCTAAATCTATGATTTACTTTTGTTAATAATTCAGCTATTATCTCTTCAAAGTTTACAGTGATAAATCTTACTCTTTTATGTGGAACTGAAAAAGTTTTCCATAGATAAAAAGCAACTTGTTTTACTCATAATTCATGAGCACTTCATCATAAATTAAAAAATAAGTAATCAACTTCACATCCTCTTTTCATCATAGAATAAGTACTTACTCCTGAATCAAATCATCCAGAAATAAGACTCAAAACTTTATCTTGAAATCAAACTGGATAACCTCAAATTCACTTAACTCTATGTTTTATTATATGTATCTTATTATCTTTAACCTCTACTTTTACTGTAACATCAGGATTTTTTATTTTTACTTTTGCATTATTAGCTGACTTTAATAGTCATCCTCAAATATACCTTTCTAAATCTATTGATCTAAAATCATGATTTCAGCTTCTTTTTACTCTAGCCACGAATGTTTTTCCTTCTATTTTGTCTAAATAAAAATCTTTTGTTTTTTTATAAACAAAATCAAAAATTTCTTCTTCCTTTTCAGGAAACTTAAATGTCTCTACTTCCATAAAATGAGATATCCCAGGAATATTTTTTAAAATTTTTGGTATTTCAGAATCATCTCACTCAATATTTATTCTATCCCAAGTTCAAGTTACATGTGCCCTTATTTCATTAAAAATCAAATGCTTTTTAATATTATTATTAAGCATCAAAACACACCTTTTTCTTACAGGTTTAGATTTAATAGTTATTTCAGGGGATATTTTTACTACGATTTTCATATAAAATTTGATTTTTAATAATTATTTGATATAATGATTATACAAATGGTAAATACCATTTTTTGATTCCGGACTTCGTGAGCCGGCCCCCCCAGCCTAGTTCTGGGGGTTATTTTTTTAAATAATTTATAAATTTGTTTTTTATTTTTATAAATATATTTTTTTCTATATCTCATATTTTATATCATAATCTTTTTGAACTAAATGTTTTCAGTTGAGAAAAATTAATATAATTCAAAACCCCTCTCACCTTAATTTTATAAGAAAAAGAATCATCTTTTTTCTTAGTAGTTAACTGTATTCAAATAAAACAATTTTTATTTATCTTTTTATATATTAAAACAGGTCTCATAAAATCTTTTCATTTTCAA
This sequence comes from uncultured Candidatus Peribacteria bacterium, assembly GCA_964527325.1. Lineage (GTDB taxonomy): Bacteria > Patescibacteriota > Gracilibacteria > BD1-5 > UBA6164 > UBA6164. Next base: position 15,996 of record CAZGNU010000017.1, read on the forward strand.
CAAGATTCTATTCAAATATTTTTTCACAAATTTGTAAACCAAATTTCTCTTTGTTTAAAAGATTTAATCCTATTGTTTTTATTTATTCTTTTTTTTAATAAATTCCATTTATCAAAAATATCATTAATACTTCATCATTTAACTATCATCATCACACCATCATCTTCATCAATAGGTAGTACATTAAAGTTTATATTTTTTTCTTCTAAGTATTCCCATAATCATACCATTTTTTCTTTAAATTTGATAACATCATCAATTATTATAATTCATCAGTTTTTAAGTTTTGACCATGATAATTCTAAAAAATCTTTGCTTCTCCTCATCATTCCATCTATAAAAATAAAATCAAAACTATTATTTTCTAGTTTTGGTATTTCATCTAATGCATTTCACAAAATAAGAGATATTGTATTTTCTAATCAAACTTCTCTAATGTTTTCTAATGCTTCCAAATAAGATTTCTCAGAAAAGTCAATACTTACAATTTTTCAATTAACTTTTTCTAGTTCAATTCCAAAATTTATAGCACTATATCAATTTGCTGTTCATATTTCAAGCAAATTTTTACATTTACTTACTTTTATTAAATCTACTAAAAACTTAGTATTTACATCGCTTATATTAGGAATAGTATTTTTTATTCAATACTCCCTCAAATCTCTTAAAAATTTTTCTCTATCCACTTGCTTTTTTTATTATTTATTAGCCATAATCTAACCATTTTTTTCTTTTTTGCAATCTTTTACAAATAAAAACTTGCCTTTTTAAAACAATTTAACTATAATACTAATGTTTTAATTTAAATAATAATTTTATACATATGAACAATGTAATAAAAAATGGTTTTTTCTCAATTATTGGACTATCATTAATTGGGTTGAATAATGTTAATGCTGCAATAAACCCTGGTACTGGTGTAGATGCTGGTCTAAGAACTGAATGAAGTGCTGATACTGTAATTCAAGCTTGGCTAGGTAATTTATTAACTTTCTTATATCTAATAGCAGTTTTAATTGCTGTTTGGTGAGGTTTTAATATACTAACAGCTGCTTGAGATGAAGAAAAAGTTAAAAAATGAAAAACTATATTAATTCAAGCTTGAATAGGTTTATTTGTTATATTTATTGCATGATCATTAATCCAATGGATTCTTTGAATACTTGGTTGACAATAAAATAAAGTAATTTAAAAAAAAGAGATTAAAATCTCTTTTTTTTAAAAATCAAAATCTTCATCTTCTATTCATTTGTCTCAGCCAAACATTCACTTAAGTCAATATCATATTCCAATTCAAATAATTATTGATACAATAGATAAAATCCATGCTTTTGAACTTGAATCAATAAATACATAAGCCATCATTCAAGTAACCATATTTTCAACTATTAATATTGCAGATAAAGCTAAACCTCAAAAAACAAGAATTTTATTTAACATAATAATTATTTTTATATTTTAATATTTCTTATTATAAGACTTCTTTTAATTTTTCCAAACAAAAAATATAAAAAAAGCTAGATTTCCTAGTTTTTTTTTGTATAGTATAATACAAGAATTACATATCTAAATAGAAAAAAAATGTACAACCATAAAAAAATAGAAAAAAAATGGCAAGCTTATTGGGAAAAAAATAAAACATTTAAAGTAGAAAATGATTTTAGCAAGCCTAAGTATTACACTCTAGATATGTTTCCATACCCAAGTTGAGCATGACTTCATGTTGGTCATCCTGAATGAATGACAGCTAATGATATAGTTGCTAGATATAAAACTGCATGCTGATTTAACGTACTTCATCCAATGGGATGGGATGCTTTTTGATTACCAGCTGAAAACTATGCAATAAAAACTGGTACTCATCCTAGAATTACAACTGATGAAAATATTACTACATTTAAAAAACAAATTAGAGGTCTTTGATTTTCATATGATTGGGATAGAGAAATTGACACAACTGATCCAGAATACTACAAATGGACTCAATGGATATTCTTAAAACTATTTGAAAAAGGTTTAGCATATGAACAAGATCTTCCTATAAACTATTGTCCATCATGTAAAACTGGTCTTGCAAATGAAGAAGTGCAAAATGATTTCACCTGTGAAAGATGCTGAACAAAAGTAGAAAAAAAGAAAATCAGACAATGGGTTTTAGCCATCACTAAATATGCTGACAGACTACTAAACGACGTAGACAAATTAGACTGGCCAAAATGAATCAAAGACATGCAAAGAAACTGGATTTGAAAAAGTGAATGATGTGAGTTTGAAATGAAAGTAGCTTATGAAGAATACAAATCTATTAAAGTTTATACTACTAGAATAGATACAGTTTTTGGTATGACTTATGCCGTACTCGCTCCTGATCATCCACATATAAATGATTTTATAGAACCAAGTCATGAAAAAGATTGCTTAAAATATATAAAAGAAGCTTGAAAAAAATCAGATCAAGATAGAACACAAGATGATAAAGAAAAAACTTGAATTTTTACTTGAACTTATGTAGTGAATCCATTTAACTGAAAACAAGTTCCTCTATGGATATGAGATTACGTATTATGAAACTACTGAACAGGTGCTGTAATGGCTGTTCCAGCTCATGATATAAGAGACTATGAGTTTGCAAAAAAATATAATTTAGAAATTATTGAAAGTGTATCTTGATGAGATATAAATAAAAAAGCTTATACTGATTTATGAACTCTTGTAAATTCATTAGATTTTGACTGATTAAAAAGTAAAGAAGCTAAAACAAAATTAACTAATTTTGCAGAAAAAAATAAGTTTTGAGAAAAAAAGGTTAATTACAAACTAAGAGATTGGTTATTTTCTAGACAAAGATATTGGGGAGAGCCTATTCCTTTGGTTCATTGTGATAAATGTGGAATAGTTGAAGAAAAAGAAGAAAATCTTCCTATTTTACTTCCTGACACAGATCATTTTGAACCATCAGGTGATGGAACAAGTCCACTTACTAAAATAAATTCATTTGTTAACTGTAAATGTCCGAAATGTGGTTGACCATGAAAAAGAGAAACTAATACTATGCCTCAATGGTGAGGATCTTGCTGGTATTATTTAAGATTTATGGATCCTAATAATAAAGAAGCTCTTGTAGATTCTAAAGTTGTTAAATACTGGTGAGAAGTTGATTCATACGTTTGATGAGCAGAACATGCAGTGCTTCACCTACTATACGCAAGATTCTGGCATAAATTCTTATTTGATATATGAGTAGTTCCTACTGATGAACCATTTTATAGACTAAGAAATCAATGATTAATACAATCACATGTATATGATACAAAAAAATGACAATCTATTCATATGGACTCAGTAGAAGAAAAAAACTGAAAATATTTCCATAAAGAAACAAAAGAAGAATTAACAAAAAAGATTTGAAAAATGAGTAAATCTTTATGAAATGTAATTAATCCAGATGATATTGTAGAAGAATATTGAGCAGATAGTTTTAGATTATATGAAATGTACATGGCAGAATTTAAAGACTCAGCTCCATGGGATACAAAATGAATAGTTTGAGTAAAAAGATTTATAGAAAAATCTGAAAGATTATTTTGAGCTGAAGCTAAAATTTCAAAAGAAATTGATGATTTTACCATGAAACTTCTTCATAAAACAATAAAAAAAGTTTCTGAAGATATTGAAAATTATAAATTTAACACAGCTATTGCAGCTTTAATAATTCTAGTAAATAACTGATTACCTCAAGAACAAAAAAATCAAACGCAGTGGAAAGGTATTTTTATAAAACTATTACACCCTTTTGCTCCTCACTTAGCTGAAGAACTTTGGGAAAAACTATGAAACACTGAATCTGTATTTAAATCTTCTTGGCCAAAATATGATGAAAAATTAATAATAGATAATAAATTGAAAATAGCTATTCAAGTACTATGAAAAGTTAGATGAACTATTGAAATATCACCAGATGAAGATAAAGAATCTGTACTAGAAAAAGCCAAAACAAATCCTAATATCTCTAAATGGTTAGAATGAAAAGATCTTGTAAAAGAAATTTATGTTCCTGGAAAAATAGTAAATTTAGTGGTAAAATAAATTTTATAAAACAATGTTAAAAGAAAAACTTAAACTTATAAGACAAGAAAGAAAATTACTAAATAAAATTAGATCTTGGAATTCTTATAAGATTGTTATTGGTCTAATTTTCACATTATTTCCTTTAAGAAAAAAGTTTCTGGTTTTAAAGTGAAGTTCATATAAAAAAATTCTATGAATTATTTCAATAACATCATTTTTTGCCTTCAAAAAAAAATTTTGATACATTGATGACTTTATAGTTCATAGAAACACAAGATGAAAATGAGTATGAAAAAAAATATTTAATGATACTCTTAAAAAACTAAATAAAGAAGAAAGTGATTACACTTTCTTAGTCAGCAGAAGAGATAGAAAAACATCTCATAAAATTTATAAAAACTTCTGATTCAAAATTATTAGTTTATGAATATGAATACTAGCATATAAAAAATTTAGAAAAAAATAAAAGTGAAACTTAGGTTTCACTTTTATTTTTAATTTCTTAGTCTAAATCAAACAATTTTTCTATTTCAGAAAAATCATTTTGATATTTAGAAATTTGAACTTCAAGAAGCTCAATTATATAATCAACAATTGCTTCTAATGCAGGTTTGTCTGCTGCAAGATCTTCTAATTTATCAATTAATCAATTAATAACTTCAACCTTTTGATCAGTTGTATAATCTAAAGCATTTATTTTATTAATTAACATATTAACTAATTGTATAGATCTAATTTTCATTTTTGATGAAACTCCACTAGTATCAGTAGAATCTCAAGTGCTAGCAGTTGTACATTTCCCATAATGTTTTTTATAAGCTCAATCTGCTGTCATCATGCATTTATTAGAATATGTTTTATAATGTCAGTTCTTTACCCCACATACAGGAGCATATTCCATAGTACAAGCAGTACTAATATCAGATGCATCTATATTTAAAGTAACTACATTACTACAATATCTATTGTTTTCATGAGTAATTGCACATACTCTATAATATACAGTACCTGATTTAGGACTTTTGTCTGTATATGAAGTATCATTTACATTACTTGAATATTTAATATATCCATGATCAGGGTATATTGGATCAGATACACTAATTGATCTAACAACTTTATAGTATTTAAAACTATCATTTTGATTGTAAGCTGCCCATGAAGTGTATACAACCCCATTAGAATATTCAGCCTTAAAATTTAAAGAATTATCTAAAATTCTAGTATTATACCCACTAGAGTAATCTCATGCATTTACTTGAGCAAAACCAAGCAACATTACTGTTAATAAAACAGCAGAAAATATTTTTTTAATCATAATATAATAATTAATAAATAAAACTAAAGAACACAATTTTAATTATATATTAATTTTAAAAAACACAAATCATTTTTAATTATTTTCTAAATAATTTATTTTTTAAAAATTTCATAAATATAATAAATTTATATTTAATTTTTTTATTTATTATAATATATGAATAACTTACTTTTCTAGTATCTTTAGTTAGTTTTTTCTTAAAATCTGTCACTCAAGATAAACTACTATTTTTATCATTTGGTCAAGCAACTCATAAAAAATCATATATTTTTGATCAATAATTTTGTGCAATTTTTATAGCTTCCCATTGTAATAAATATGGAGCCATAATATTTCTGTACTTTCTATCACTTGTTGATGCTCAATAATAATAAATTGAAATTTCTTTATCAAAAGTAAAGATTCAACCTGCTATAATATTATCCTCAACATAAGCTAATAATAACTTAGATTGTTTTAATGTTTGTAAAAATATTTTATAATAATCAAAATTATTACCACTAAAATTATCTCTTGAAGTTGTTTCTAGCATTAAATTATAATAGACTTTTATGTTTTCATCATTTTTCTCTACTTCTCTAATTTCTATTCATTTTTTTCTTGCTAATTTTATATTATATCTTCCTTTTGGCTTCATATTAGTTAATATTTCATCTTCTGATTTTGTTAAATCTATAACTGCTGTATAAGGTGTTATGAATTTTTTAAAATATCATTTTTTTAAAACAATTTGTTCTTGCCCCCTCTCCTCCAAAGGAGAGGGTTGGGGTGAGGTATAATTTATTGTTTCTATTTGTATAAATAAAGCTTTTTCTTTTTTTGTTAGTTTTATTAATTCATTTACATCATTTTCACTTAGCTCTTTTTCTAATCACAAAACAAATAATCAGTATTGTCACATACCAACTTTTCTTTTTTCAATAAAAATTCAATTTATTTCAAATATTTTTTTTGCTTGGTTTGATTTTTTAAGCATTTCTCACCAGGCTTTTGTTTGCCAAATAGACATAATTTTCACTATTTATTAAATAAATTTGCAATTATAATATAATATAATATAATATGTATACATTCACCTACTTTTGTAGGCTCCGAAAAAACCCCCTATTCTATTCGATAGGGGTTATTTATTGTATAAACTAAACATTCTTTCAAAAATATTTTGTCTATCATTTAAATGTATTTTTCATTCTTTTTTTATTATTCTTTTTTTGCTTATATTTTGAATTTTATTAAATAAAATATAACTATCATTTTCCAAAAATGAATAATCTATCGTTTTTATTTCATAAAATAAATCAGGTTTGTTTTTATAATATTTTCATTCAACTATACTAGATATAGGTAAAACGACCAAATCTCTTGAAAATCTAGAAATAAAATTTGGTGAAATAACTAAAGCATATCTCTCTTTATTTATTTCTGTTCAAATATTATATCAAAAATTTATTCTCAATATATCTCATTTTTTAAAATTCTTTTTATCATTTCAATACTTTTCAATTTTTAATTTAGATATAATCCAAATTAAATATTTACTCTTACATAATGGAGTAAATCAAATAATTAATTCTTTTAATTTTTCACAAAATTTTCTTATCATTTTATTATTTAGTTAAATGATTAATTCCTGCTCATGAGATTTTTCTTCATCTAGGAGTCCTTTCTATGAAACCTATTTGTAATAAATATGGTTCAACTACATCTTCCAAAGTAGCCTCTTCTTCTCAAATTGCTGAAGCAAGAGTATTTAATCAAACTGGTCATGAGTTAAATTTTGCATGAATAGTATCTAAATATTTTATGTCTAAATAATCAAGTCAAAGTTTATCTATTCAAATATCAGTAAAAATAGATTCTAATACAATTTCATCTGAAATATTTTTTCATATAGTATGGTAATCTCTAATTATTTTTAATAATCTATTTGAAATTCTTGGAGTTCATCTAGATTTTTTTGATATATTTTTTAAAATATTTTCCTCTAAATTTAAATTTAACTTTTCAGCATTATTGTTAAGAATAATTCAAATATCCTCTGGAGAATAAAAATCAAGCTTCAAAACATTACCAAACCTATCTCTTAAAGGAGAAGATAGAGCACTTAATCTAGTAGTTGCTCAAACCAATGTAAACTCTTTTAATGGCAATTTAACACTTTGTGCTCATGTGCCAGAACCAACCATTATATCAATCTCAAAATCTTCCATAGCAGTATACAAAATTTCTTCTACTTGTGGTCTAAGTCTATGAATTTCATCAATAAACAAAATATCTCCATTTTCTAGATTTGATAAAATACTCACTAAATCAGACTGTTTTTCAATAGCTGGCCCACTGGTAGATTTCAGATTTGTCTCCATTTCAGTAGCTATAATATTTGAAAGAGTTGTTTTCCCAAGTCCAGGAGGACCATAAAACAACAAATGTTCCATTGCTTCATCTCTAATTTTTGACGAAGCTATAGAAACAGAAATATGCTTTTTTATTCACTCCTGTCCAACATAATCCTCTAATTTTAAAGGCCTCAAAATATTAGATATTTTAGTTTTATCTATTTCTTTTTCTTCCCTCGAAACCACCCTTTGTTGGTCTTGTTTTTTTGATGATTCTATCATAAGTATTTTAAGTAAATTTGACTTTTAAAATATATTATCTTTTCATTTAGTTGACATTGTAACCACAAAAAACAAACTTCCAACTTTTTTTAATATTAAAACTGGCCATTAAAAAATCATTATTTTTATAATTTTTAGTATATAGTAAGTGTATATTTAAATTCTGCAAATTATTTTTCATTGACAATTAAAAATAATTCTTTATATTCTTATTGTTGTTTAATTAAATTATTAATTGTCTCTTCTTAAAAAGGAGGTAACAACGAGACAAGCAACTAGGAAAGCCAAAATAGCATTCCTAAAAGACTAATAATAAAATAAGGAGAACACCATGAAGACTTTAACCTTGACTTTGAAAAAACTTTTCGAATTCAACCTTGAGGCCTGAAAGGGGGTGATCCATATCTCGCGAAAATAGTTAAAAAAAGTTTTTAACTGATTTTTGCACAGCCGAAAGGCTAACTAAAGAGGTACTTCGGTACCTCTTTTTCTATTCCAAAAAATCTTTTGACATATAATAATTAGCACATATAATCTTTGTGTGCTAATTATTTTTTAATTTAAATAATTATGAATATAGAAAAATTTACAATAAATGCTAGTAAAAGAATTGAGGAGGCTCAGAATCTAGCTAATAAACAAAAACATGGAAGCATTCTTCCCTTGCATTTACTTTTTAGTATTCTGACTAGTTCAGACTCAATAGTTAAAGAAATATTATCAGAAATTTGAGTAAATATTAATGAATTAAGTGAAAAAATAAAAAATGAAATACAAAAAATTCCAACAATAGATTGAAATTATCAATTAACACTATCTCAAGAACTAAATAACGTATTTATTGAAGCAGAAAAAATAGCAGATAATAATAAAGATGAATATATCACTGAAGAACATTTAATATTATCACTGATAAAATATTCTGATAATACTACAAAAGAAATATTAAAAAATTTCTGAATAAACTATAATAATACTAATAAAATAATAGAAACTATGAGAAATTGAGAAAAAGTAACTAGTAATAATCCTGAAAGCACTATGAATTCATTGAAAAAATATTGAATAGATTTAATAGAGCTTGCTAGAAACTGAAAAATTGATCCTGTAATTGGTAGAGAAGAAGAAATCAGAAGAACTCTTCAAATCTTGTCTAGAAGATCTAAAAATAATCCTGTTTTAGTGTGAGAACCATGAGTTGGTAAAACAGCGATTATTGAATGAATTGCTTTAAAAATAGTAAACAAAGAAGTTCCTGAAAATCTAATAAATAAAAAAGTAATAACTCTTGATATGTGAGCTCTTTTAGCTTGAGCAAAATATAGATGAGAATTTGAAGAAAGACTAAAGGCCGTAATTAAAGAAGTAGAAAAATCAGAATGAGAAATCATTTTGTTTATTGATGAACTTCATACTATCGTATGAGCTGGGGCTGCTGAATGACAATGAGATGCTTGAAATTTATTAAAGCCTTCTCTTGCTAGATGAGCACTAAAACTTATCGGAGCAACTACACTAAACGAATATAGAAAATATATAGAAAAAGATTCTGCACTAGAAAGAAGATTTGCAAAAGTAATAGTAGATGAACCTAGCCAGGAAGAAACCCTTGCTATTTTAAGATGAATAAAAGATAAATATGAAGCTCATCATTGACTAAAAATTACAGACAAAGCTATTGAAGCTGCCGTAAAACTTAGTACTAAGTTTATACCAGATAGACAATTACCAGATAAAGCAATAGACCTAATGGATGAAGCACTTTCATCAGTTAAAATGAGCTCAATTTCAAAACCAATGAAAGTTGAAATATTAGAGAAAGAATTAAGAACCTTAGAAATAGAGTTAGAGGCAAAAAAAACTGAAAAATCCGATAAAGAACAAATTAAAAAAATAGAAAAAAATATTGCTAGCAAAAAAGAACAATTAACAACTTTAAGTTCCGTATGGCAAAAAGAAAAAGATCTAATAGATGAACTAAAAACTCTTAGAGAAAATATTGAAAAATTAAAAATACAAGCAGATAATTTTGAAAGAGAATGAAACTTCTGAGAAGTAGCTAGAGTTAGATATTGAGAAATTCCTGAGTCAGAAAAAAAGATAGAAAAAGTATCAAATAATTTAAGTGATTTACACAAAAACTGACAATCATTTTTAAGAGACAAAGTATCAGAAGAAGATATTGCAATTATTATTTCAAAGTGGACAGGTATCCCTGCTACAAAATTATTAGAAACTGAAAAAGAAAAACTTTTAAAATTAGAAGAAAAAATGAAAGAAAAAGTGATATGACAAAACAAAGCTATTACTTCTGTTTCAAATGCAATTAGAAGAGCTAGAGCATGACTAAATGAAGAATGAAAACCTTTGTGAAGTTTCCTATTTTTATGACCAACATGAGTAGGTAAAACTGAAACAGCAAAAGCATTAACTGAAATAATGTTTAATGACAAAAATGCTTTTATCAGAATAGATATGAGTGAATACATGGAAAAACATGCTGTTTCTAGACTAATCTGATCTCCTCCAGGTTATGTGTGACATGAAGAAGGTGGACAATTAACTGAAGCTGTAAGAAGAAAACCATATTCAGTAATACTTTTTGATGAAATAGAAAAAGCTCATCCAGATGTTTTTAATACTCTATTACAAGTTCTTGATGATTGAAGACTAACTGATAGTAAATGAAGAACTGTTGATTTCAAAAATACTATTATCATAATGACTTCAAATATAAAAGATGATAACTTAAAAAACTTCTTTAGACCTGAATTTTTAAATAGAATTGATGATATAGTAAAATTTAATAATCTTGATGAAAAAGTAATTATATGAATTATAGATATTTTACTAAATGATGTTTCTAAACTACTAAAAGCTAAATGAATAAAAGCTACTTTTTCAGAAAAACTAAAAAAATACATTTCAAAAACTGGTTATGATCCAGATTTTGGAGCAAGGCCTTTAAAAAGAGCTATTACAAATACGATAAGTAACAATTTATCAGTTAAGCTATTAAATTGAGAAATAAAAAGCCCAGATAGTATAATTTTAGATATTGATGAAAAATGAAATTTAATAGTTAAAAATAAATAAATATATTATAAATACAAAATCTTGTTTGTACAGCTATAATTAGCCAAAAAAAATTTGAAATCCAACATTTTTTTTATATACTAAAAAGTATTAAAATTTTACATTTAATACTTTTTTTATGAAAACAAAAAAACATCTACAATTTATTGTAAAAAACTTCCTTTCTTGAGTCCTAATAATCCTATGATGAATCTCGGCAATATACTGAGTAATTGCCTTTGAATCATGATTATCAACAATCCCTAG
>CAZGNU010000018.1:0-26930 GCA_964527325.1 uncultured Candidatus Peribacteria bacterium
TGTTATATTTCTTTTTGAAAAAAGTTAAAAGTTGCACTTGGGGTTTGAATTCAGGATGTAGATGATTTTTATATAGTACATAAAGATAAAAACTTTTTAACTGCACTTGTATCTAAAATAAATAATCATTTACAAAATGATTTAGACTTAACTCTTCATCCTAAAAAAATATATATTCAACATTATACAAAATGAGTTTTATTTTTGTGAGTATTTATAAAACCTCATAGAACTTATATTAGAAAGAGAACAATAGGATTTTTTTATGAAAAAATACAAGAATTGAATAATAGATTAAAAGATAACAATAACAAGATAAATAAAGAGTTACAGCTTGATTTTCTATCGACTATAAATTCATATTTAGGTATGATAAAGAATCATAAATCATATAAAATCAGAAAAAAAATACTTTTAAATAATGTATCTGCTTATTTTTGGAATTATTTTTATATTTCAAATAATTATACTTTAATAAAAAGAAAAAATGGCAATTTATGAAAACCTACCAGTTTATAAAACAAGTTATGATTTGTTAATTTTAACTTTTAAAATTATAAAAGAATTTACAAAAGAATATAAATATAGTTTATGAGATACTATAAAAAGGGAAATTATAAACCTTATATTAAATATTTATAAAGCTAACAATAAAACGAATAAGTCTAGAAATATTACTACAGCAAGAGAAAAAATAGAACTTTTGAGATTATACTTTAGATTAAGTAGAGATTTGAAAATTATTAGTATAAATAAATATATTGAAGTTAATGTTTTAGTTGAAAGTGTTTCAAAACAGTTGACCGCTTGGGCAAAATCATAATCAAAGTTATTACCTCTAAATTCCATAATTTCTCTGAAAGTTTTATCTTAGATTTTAAGTTTATTAAGAAAAAAGCACTAAGCGTCAACCAAAAATGTTATAAAAAAACAAAATAGGAATTTCTAAGCTTTTTTTATTTATATAAAATATTTGTCTAAACTAATAATATATGTTATTATATTATATATATTAATAATTAACTTTTACAAAAGTGATTTTACTTTCAACTTCCTCTTTAAATTGATATGGTTTACATAGGATATTTAAATTTGCACATAAGGCATGATTCGATTGATTAGATCTTTCTTTAAGTAAGATAAATTATGATTCGTGGGATGAGGATTACTTAAAAGAATTGAGTGATAGTTTTAATATGCCTGTACTATCATTAACAGCACCAACTAAATGAATGAATCAAAAAAAAGTTGATAAGTTGGTGAAAATAGCTTGAACTTTATGATCTCAAGTAATAACTTTTTCTCCTCCACATTTTAGTGATAAAAATGTTACTTGGTTTACAAAATATTTATTAAAAATAAAAAGGGATACTCATATAAGCATTGCTATTCAAAATGTTGCTCCTAAATTTTTATTTTTTATAATACCAGAATATAAAAATGCAACATTATATGAAATTAAAAAAATAACTTGAGATACAGCTTTAGATCTTTCTAGTATTGATAATTCTTCATGAATGGATATATTAAAGGCACAGAAAATGCTTTGAAGCTCTATAAAAAATATATTTTTAAGTGATAAACATGGTGCTAAAACGGGTATTTTACCAGCTGGTGCATGAGGAGGTATATCATATCTTCCACTTGAAAGTTTTTTCATGAAATTAAAAACATCTTGATATAATTGATTTGTATCATTAAGAGTTAAACCTAGAGAGCTTTGAGTTTGAACAGAAGAGAAAGTTATACAAAACTTAGAATATGCAATTTCATATTACAAGAAACATTTCTTAAATTTTAAATAAAAAAATAAAACCTCTCTCTTGAATTCTCTCCCCTTATCAGGGGAAAGAGGCTGCATTTTTAGTACATGTAGCCCTTTTCTCCTGATAAGGAGAGAAGATTCAGATGAGAGGTTTTTATTCATCTTCTAAGGTTTTTTTTCATTCAATATAAGCATAATACCATATTGAGGTTTTAAATACTTCTAAAACGGCTGTAAGGTATCATAATGCAAAGATAAAAATAATAAAAAGAAGTGATAATATTGTTATAGCAACAAATAGAAATATTTTTGATGTAATTAATCATATTGCTAAAACCATAATAATGGGGAAACTTAAAAATATTATAAAATTAAATATAACTCTTAGATTTAATATAAACATTAAAATATATAACTTAGTTGTTCTTTTTAAATTTAAAATTGCTATTTTTCATGAAATTCAAATTGATTTAAATACTCCTAAATTTTCAAGTACAATTACATATTTTGAGTATGAAAGCAATATATTAAAAATAGTTCATAGGAAAAATAAAATTAAAAATATATAAGTAATTTTACTAATATATTGGGCTCATATAAATCTTATTGTAAATAGATAACCATTTAAAATACTAATCAGTTTAAATTCAGAAAAAAGATTATTGTATTCAAATATTGGAGCAAATTTATATAATCATTGACCAAAAGTATCACCTAAACTAAGGTCTTTACCATTTTCTTTTAAATGTATATATTTTATTAATCATCACTCAAAAATTGGAATCAATAAAAAATATACAATTAAAAAAATAATTCCTGTTATTAAAATCTCAAAAACATAATCTGAATGGAAAAATTTTAATATCACAATTAAAGCCTCTTCTTTTTTACCAAAAATTTCAACATATGTATATATAGATTGATAAACAAGAATTATAGTCAAAAATATTATTGATAATAATCCAGGGATTATATAGAATTTTTTAATTTTAGAATCATTTTTTATTATATTCCACGCAGGAATAATAGCCTTTTCTCTTATTAATTTACCCATACAAATTTTTTAAATAAAAATCTAAAAAAACTAGAAAATCATTTATTTTCGAAATTAATTATTTTTTCTTCTTTTATGTAAATGGAGTTGAAAATATATTTTCTCTCAGACTTATTAATCAACTTATTTTTTACTTGAATATTTTTTAAGTTTTTATCTATTAGTAGATTAATTTTTGGTGTATATAGAGTTTTTACTACTTGTTCATTTTTAAGTATTTCTAATATTTTTTCTCTAGTATCAGTTATTTTTTCAGGTGTTTTAATTCATGATTTTAATTCTTCTAACAATATATCTAAACCAGTTTTTTTAACATTACTAAAATTATAACCATTTTTGACTTGGCTAGAGTGAAAATAAGGAAAAATATTATAATCAAAATATCATAAATTTAGTCATGTTAATAACATGTCATATTTTCATTTATCAGATAATATTTTTGATAGACCAGAAATTGTAAGAGGGAATAGTTCTACATTAATTCATATTTCAACTAAAGAGTTTTTTATAAAATATGCCGTTTCTTCCAATTCTTTTTCAGATGAAATATAGTATAAATTGATACTAAAACTATCTAAATTTTCATTATAATAATATTTTTCATCAAGATTACTTAGTTTAGCTAATTCGTCTTTATTAATTTCAATTTTTTCTACTTTTTTTGGAGTTTTTTCTTCTTCTTTTTTCTTGCTTAGGTATAAATTTTCTACGAATTCTGTAGTTTTATTATGTAAAGTAGTATTGTTTTTATAGTACAAAAAATTAATTTCTTCTTTTAAGGTTTTTTTTCAATTTTCTACAAAGTAAATTTTATAATTATTTTCTCATTGTTTTATAGAATTAAATGATTCTTTTAATCTGTAATAAAACTTTGAATTTCATTCTTTAAAATTTCATAGTTTATAATCATTTATATAAACTTCTTCTACTCACTTTCCAGCATTTCACGTAAGCAATAGATCATCTTTTGTTATAAAATTGTATTTTTCTACAAATGTAGGATTAACAATGTATTTAGATTCTTCTTGGAAATCATCGATTGATAGATTTTCAGGAATTTTATCTGAATTTTCATCAGTTGTTAATAATTTTCATGTGCTTGATTCAGAATCAATATTATTGTTTATAATAGCTTCATTCGAATAAATTTTATTACTACTTGGTAAATATTTTTCAATTATTTTTGATTTTTTTATATATCATAAATCAGCAATTATTTTTTCAAAGTTTTTATCACTAATTATTTTGTTAATATTTGTTTTAGTAAGAAATGGATTATTAATAGTATTAAAATTATCTTCTCATAATATTTTAACAAGATTTTCAGTATTTATTTGATTTAAAATAAAATTACGTAGATCAAGGTTTTCAATATTATCTTTATTTATAAAAAGAGAAACATATTGAGGCATTGTATATTTATGACTTTCAAGTCTAGGTATACTATCACCTATAATATTATTATTATCATTAAATATATTTATTGATTCTTTATTTTGAAGTAAGCTATTTGTGTTAGGAAATAATTTAAGAATAAGTTTAGAAATATTAGAATTATCATTGAATTCATTTTTTTCAAGAAAAATTTTAGTTATTCATATTGTCATATCAGAAGAAATATTTCCAATTTTAAAAATTCAAGAATATATTTGTTCATGAGTAGGAAAATCTCAAAATATTGTCTCTGTTCAGATAGAATTAATTGTTTTGTCTGATAAAATAGGCTGGAAAAAAATATTTAGAAAGTTTATGTCTTTCTTTTTATTTTTAAAAATAATTGTATTATCTTTTTGCTCAATTTCTGTCTCTTCTAGCAAAGATGAAGTAATTTTATTAACTCAGGTAGTTTGAAGTATTTTATATGTATTTACTACATCAGTAGCAGTAATTGGGTCTCAATTAGACCAGAAAATATTATCATTTAAATAACACTCAATATTTAAAAGATTACTTATATCGCAATTAGCTAAGTCTCAAACAATTTTATTTCATTCTCAAGTCACATCTAAGTCATTTGTATCATATTTTAGTAGGGATCTATATAATAACCCAATAATATATTTATTGTTTCCATTTAGTTGTTTAAGCGGGTTTAAACTGGGAAAACTTCATATTAATCATTCAGATATTGTTCATCATTTTATAGGAACAAGTTCTGAATCATCGTATAAATATATATATATTAAATGAGTTAATGAAACCATTAAAAATAGAATACTTATTAAAAATAAGTATTTTTTTAATTTTATAATCTTATTGTTTACCATAAATATTTTAAAATATTTTAATTATAATAAACTGTATTGGAAAATTTAAATTATTTTTTAATTAAAAATCCAATATAGCTTAACCTAATAGAAATAATGCAATAGAGTTTAATAAGAATGAAGATCATAATATTATGGTAATATTATGAAGAACTTTTTCAGGTCATCTTTTTGTAACTGCTCACATTCATCAACTCATACTACTTAAATTTAAGCTTACATTTTTGTTTTGAATTAAAACAAAGAATATTAACAAAATTGCTATAATTATTTCAGCAAACTCTAATATATTTAACATGTATTTTATTTTTTAGAAAATAATAGTGAATAAAACATATTCAAAATTGTAAAAATTGCAACTGCAATTATAAAATTCATCCATCAGACAATAGAATATGTCATTCAAGCAACCATTAATATATCATTTATTATATAATCAAATAGTAATAATATTACTCAATTAATTAAAAGAGATACTAATCATAAGAATACAAAAAATAAAGGTAAAGACAATATTTTTAGTATTGGTTTTATAAAAAAATTAATTAATCATAGTATTATACCTCAAAGTATATAGATTTGCATTCATCATTCTACGACTATACCTGCCTCTATTCATTTAGCAGGATTTGCTGCAAGTAAGTATGTCATAGCATATAATATTAATGCATTAATTAATATAGAAAATAATATTTTCATAAGTTTTTATTTAAAGTTTTAAAAGTTTAATCATTTTTTCAGAAAATGTTAGTTCAATTTTTGGAGTTTCTTCAATATAATTAATTAAAATATTTTTTATATCACTTGCTTCTGTTTTGTTTATCTTTACATCAATATTTCTAAGTCATTTTTTATTAAGATTTAATCTTAACATTACTGGTTCGACTCATATATATACAAGTCACCAAGACTCTATGCTTTCATAATCATAAAATGTTCATGCAATATTTATTCACAAATCTGTTATATATACTTTTACTAAATCTTCAGAGTTATTTTCAACAAAATAAACAAGTCATGCAATTAGTAGTACAATAAAACTCATTCAGTATTGAGCTGTAAAAAATCACCATATACTAATTCATATTACAAATGATAAAGCAATTATATACCATAGAGATCACCTATTTTTTTTATCATCAAATTCCCAAGAATAAAGATTTTTAGACATATATTAAGACAAATTATCAAGTAAAAATTTTATAATAAGCCAGGCTAAGGAAGCCAACGCGAATCATCAAAGAGCCATAATAATCGTATTTTTTCATTTTGTTTTATCTTGTTCAAGAGAACCAAACAATATTTGATATGCTCAAATTATTATAAAAATAATAGCTACAGTTCAAGCTAGTCACATAAAAAAATTAATAGCTCACTTTAAAATTAAAGGAATGTCTTCTATGTGAATATCTCATTCTCTAAGGGCTTTTGTCGTTTCTTCAGCTGCTCATGATCATGTTCATTTAAAATTTCACAATATTCAGCCATCGGCAAGTACTAAATTTATTTGCAGAATATATAATACAAAAATATAAAAGATTTTTTTTATTACTCTAAGAGTACTTGTTTCCTTGTTCATATTAATTATTGGTTAAGTTGTATTCTGAAGGTTCTTTTCACATTTTTACGATACTATCTAGACTAGGATTATAATATTCTGTTAAAAAACTTACAAGTTCTTGTTTTTCTAAAACATCAGCTTTTAATCAAATATTTTCAAGTCAAGTTTTAATAGAGTTTGATCTTGCTAATAGTCATTTTTTTAGTTTTGAAAAATTTCTAATTTGAGATTTTATATTTAATAGATTTTGTCAACCATTTATGGATTGCCAAAAACTTTTAAATACTCACATTATATTATCATCCTTAACACTAGCATTATCAACCTGGTCAAATGGAAGAATAATATAAAATTCTTTTTTCATTATTTGGGCAACTTCAATTAGTTTACGAAGATATTCTATATATTCATATGTTTGATTTTGCAGTAGAGAATTTTTTTGCTTTAATGCTTTATCATTTAAATTGTTAAGGTGTCCATCTATATCAAGTTTTTTTGAACGAACTAAAATCTGAATAGGGAAATCAAGAGAGTTTAAAAATCTTTGAAAACTAATTATTATAGAATCTTGTTCATCAGTATTTTTTAATAAAAAATTGATAGTACTACATCTCATAATCAATCTTGCGCTATCATCTTTCATAACAATAATATTTTCTCTTATTTGAGAAAAAGGTAGGTACCTTTGAGTTGAACTATCTGGATGTTCTTTTTTTGTATTTTTTACAGCCATTATTTTTTTGTTAAATTTTATTTAATTTTTCATCAAGTTCTTTAATTTTATCAATTTTGTTACCAAAATCTATTTGTTCTTCTTGTTTTGATTCTTCATTAGTTAAAAATCATATATCAATTGGTTGGAAACTGTCTACTCATTTAATCCATTTTCTTTCCCCAAAATTTACTTTTAATCTAATAAATGCAAGAATAAAGTGAACAAAGGTCATTCAAGAATACTTAAAAACAGCAACTATAATAGCAAATAGAAAAATAGCAATTCATGGTATAGCTGCCATTTCTGCTCAAAGGCTAGGTGCTAGAGATGTAAATAATGAATATCACAATCATAATCAAATCATTATTATAATTAATTGTCTCAGACTTAATCAAAAGATAATAGGATCTTCATTTTCTATTTGTACAGGTATTTTATATTGCATATAAAAATATAAGTAATAATTTATACATTTTATTATATTCTTTTTACTCTATTTATCAAATACTTCTTTCCAAATTTTTTTCTCTAAATATTGCATATTTTTATATTCATTGTCTAATTCATGATCGTATCATAAAATATGAAGAGTAGAATGAATAATAAGTTTATAAAATTCCTTTTCTGTTCATAATTTATAGGTTTTTCAATTTGAAATTATCTTTTTTTCAGAAAGAATAATTTCTCAAGCTATATTTTCATTTTTTAATTTAGAAAAATCATCAAAATAATGAAAACTGAGAACATCAGTTGTTTTATCTACTTTTCTATATTTTTTGTTCAATTTTTGTATACTATCTTGGTCTAAAAACACTATATTTAGTATTCATTTTTGTGGTATTGTTACTATTTTATAAATAGCATTTTGTATAGAGTCAAGTACTTTTTCATTTACATCAAAACTCGGGGTGCTAGTCAGACTGTATTTAAACATTTTTATAATAAATTATTAAATTTTAAATCATAATTATAATAAATTATTTTACAAAAAAAGCAATATTATTATAATATATATGTCTGTTTTACAGGTGGCAGGTCAATCTCAATTTTCCTTACACTTAAAAACGCTTTGGACGGTTCTAGGAGTTTCTTTGCTGAGAATGTACTTTTTCAAATGAGTTACAGGCTGTTCATAAAATTTCTTTTCATTAAGGAATACAAACACTTTGACTGACCTTAAAAATGGACCACATTTAAAAAATTCAAACTTAAGTTTATAATATTTATAAATTTAAGTTTGAATTTTTTTTGCTATTGTTATAATAGATTTATATTTTAATTATTAATATATAAAATTATGGGATGTTGTGGAAAAAAGAAATCAGACGCTAAAACTCCAATCGTTGATGATAACTGTATAGGTTGTTGAGCATGTGCTGCAATTTGTGGTGAAGTGTTTGAAATAAATGATGAAGGGAGGGCCGTTGTAACACAATGAGTAGATCTTAATTCTACCGACTGTATAGATGACGCTATAGCCGCGTGTCCAGTTTCTTCTATAAGCTATAAATAGTATAATAAAAAATCACAAAAATTAGTTTTACAAAACTATTTTTTATGATACAATACATATGTTTTTAAATTTTAACAATAATTTTTTTCGTTATGAAACTAAAAAATACAAGATTAGGTTTCACCCTAATAGAATTACTAGTAGTAATCACAATCATAGGTATCCTAGCTACAGGTGCAGTATCTGTTTATACTTCACAAATTCAAAAAGCTAGAGATAGTACTAGGTTAACGGATGTTACGGCCATAAAAGCTTGAGCAGAACAATTTTATCAGGATAAAGCTGAATATCCTCATTCATCTAATTTACCAGCATCAGGTGATTTAGCATTTGAAGGTATAAAAATTTATACACCAAAATTACCAGGTGATCCAAAAACTGGAAATGCTAGAACTTTATCAGCATTTGATTATATATATACTGTTTGATCAGATGCGAATTTGATTTCATGACAAGATTTTGAAGTATCTACTACTTTTGAAAATCAATGAAATATTGATTCGAAAGCTGTAGGTGATTGATGAACAGATTCTGCTAGATTAGAATTTTGAATTGATTTATCTGGTAATGATACAGATGTTACGGCTGCAATAGATATATGAGTTACAGCTATGTTATGTGTTGGACAATGATGATGAGCTGCAATAGCATGTAATACTGAATGAACAAGATTGGTTATTAGAAAAGAACCATAGTAATAAATTGAAATAAAATAAAAAATCCTCAAAAGAGGATTTTTTTGTGTTTAAAAGTTTTAGTTTGTTTCAAAATTATCAACTACGTCAGTTTTAATTTGATATAGTATATATTCTTTTTCATCAAATTCTTTGGTATTGAATTTAGCTTTTAGTACTGGGATTAGATCTTCTCATGTAAGAAGAAGAGGGGTGATATTTGGTAGGATTACAGCCATAGAGTCGTAGTCTTTTTTTATTGCTAGTACTCATAATTTAACTGGATCTACTTGTAGTATCTCTTTATCACCTAATATTTTTCTATTTGTAATAGTGTCAACTCTGATTTTTAAATCTTTTACTTCATCTAATTTAATAGGTTTGAATCTAGAATCTTTAGATATTGCAGAAACAGTATTTTCTATTATTTCTTCAGCTGTATTTTCTTTTATCTCTTTTATATTTCCAGAAGCTCATCTTATTTCTCATTTTTTATATATAGTAACAAAAATAGATCACTTTTTTTCTAAAAGAGACTTATCATCAATATTTAACTCTTCTATTTTTGGAGTTTTAAAATTTTTTAAATAAAAATCTATAGTTTGTTTTGCTACCTGAATCATATTTTTTTAAAGGTTATTTTATATAGTATTTTTCTCTTCTTCTTCTCTAAGAATTTCTTTTTCTTCCATTTCTATTTGATAGAATATGTCTCACAATTGATCTTGATTAGTATATTTGTAATAATAAAGATATGCTAATTCAAACAATTGTTTAAAAAATGTTACAGAAAAGTTAATAAGGGGAAGAAGTACAACAAGTGAAATTAATTTTGCTGATCAATTAGTAAAAGAAGTAAAAATTATAGTGGTAATAATTAGACTTATAAATAATCAAACAAAGCTTCAGTAAATTCAAATAAGAATATGTCTGTAGTTATTTAAAAGCTCAAGAATAATGCTTGTTCAAAATGTTACAATTATTGTATGAGCTAGAAAAGCATACATTATATATTCATAGTTAATTGATCAAGAATATATATAAACTGGAGCAATAAAAACATATACTAGAAATGCAAAAAATGATAATTGTCATGCTACAACGATATTTTTTTTGTATCTATCTTCTGATGTAAGGTTTAAAAGTCTATAGGTAAGATATATTGTTATAGTAGTAGCTATTAGAGTAATTATTGATAATATTAAAGGAAAAATAGAACTAGATTCTAGTCAAATTTCAGCTGATGCAAATGTTCCAGGAATATTTACTGAGTTTCACAATAAAAATGTAACAATTAATATCACTAAACTTCATACTATTCATGCTATTAGACTTCATAGTCAGTTTACTAAAATATCACTAATAGTTATTTGTTTTGGTCAAAAAGACATGATTATTATTGGTTATTTTTGTAAAGTATATATAAATAGATTATTGCTCAGATAGTTATAAAGCTATCAGCTAGATTGAATATTGCAAATGATTTTACTCATATAAAATCTGTTACAGCTGAATATATAAGCCTTTCAATTCAATTTCATATAGCTCAAGCTAAAATTAATCCAAAGCTAAAATTAATCCATTTATCATTTTTTTTCTTTTCTTCTTTTAAATAATAATAAAAAATACAAATTATCAAAATAATAGTTATGATTTTTAAAAAAGGAACATTGATTGAAAAAGCTATTCCAGTATTTTCTACATATTTTAAAAACAAAAAATCTCACAAAATACTTATTTTTTCTTGTAGAAAAATATTGGCAAAATATTTTGTGATAAAATCAAGAATAACTCAGATTATTATTGTAATATAAAACATGTTTATTTAATTAATTTTCCTTTAACTATATTATTTCTTTTTATTTCACCAGAAGTTATTTCAAAGCTTAAGTCGTCAGCTTCTATATAATTTTGTGTCCATCATTTCCATTTCAAGGGGCTAAAGCCACCTTGTTTACTATTTTCTTTTACAGATTCAATTAATACTTCTAAGTTTTTTCAAACATTTTCTTTTATAAATTCATCTCTTATCTCATCAGCTAAATTCATTATTTGCCACATTCTTTCTTTTTTTATTTTTTCATCAATTTGGTAAGGATATTTTCAAGCAGGAACATCTTCTCATATATGGTGTCATGAGAAAGGGAAAGCATGAACTTTGGTAATTTTATAATCTTTAATTAGATTTAAAGTATCTTTAAAATCTTTTTCGGTTTCTCCAGGAAAACCTACTATTAAATCCGCTCAAATACTTATTTTTACATTGTCTTTTCTTTTAATTTTTCTTGTTTTTTCTAGTAATTTTTTCATGTATTCTCAGTCATAGTGTCTTGCCATTGATTTTAAAATCTTGCTTGATCAAGATTGTACTGAATAATGAAAATGAGGATATATTCTAGTATTTTCAAATAATTTTAATAATTTATTATCAACAAATTCTGGTCATAGAGAACTAATTCTTATTCTTGAAATTTTTGAATTTTTTAAAATATATTCTATTAGTTCTGATAATTTGGAAGGAACTTTTTGTTCCCCCTCCTTACTAGGGAGGGGGTTAGGGGGTGGGTTTGTAGTTTCAAGTCACCAAGCAGCTAGATTTATTCATGTTAAAACAACTTCTTTTCATCAAGAATTTTCAAATTCTATAATTTCTTTTAAAATATCTTCTTTTTTTCTAGAAAAATGAGATCATCTTTTTTTAACTGTTAAACAAAAACTACAAAAGCTATCACATCATCATTGAATTAAAATGAATTTTTTTGTGTAAATATTTTTTGGTAATTCAATTTTTTTTATTTTACCTGGATCCTCATCCAACAATACTATTTTATTTTCTAAATATTTAATTTCTGGATATAAATCATAAAAATTTGTTTGAGCTTTTCCATTCTTAAAAGCTCAGCATCAACTTATATATAGTTTTTCATATTTTTTTAATTTTTTTGCAGAATCTTTTACAAATTTTAACCATTTTCTTTTAGCTTTATCTGTAACTACACAAGTAGCTATAAAAATTCAAGTTTTTCATTTTAAAAATTCTGAGTTTATCCACTTGTCTGTATAGTATTTATTCACTTTGCATCCAAATATTTTTATATTCATCTAAAACATTATTGATAATAATTAAATTTTAATTATTATATATAAAAATAATTTATAACAAAGTTTAAGTACAATAATGATTAAAGAAAAAAAGTTAAAATATAAAATAGGAATAGACGAAGCATGAAGATGACCATGGTTATGACATGTTGTAGCATGTGCTTTATGTTTTAATCCAGAAAATCCACCAAAAAAAAAGTTTTTAACTGAAATTAATGATTCAAAGAAACTTTCAAAGAAAAAGAGAGAAGAGTTGTATAAAAAGTTAATCAAAAAATCTCTCCCTTTTCCAAAGGGAGTACCCGAAGGGGGAGGGATTAGAAAAAATAGTCCACAAATATTTTTTGGTGTTTGAGTTGTTGATAATTATGTGATAGATGAAATTAATATAAAACAAGCAAATAGGGAAGCAATGAGAAGATCTTTAATAGAATTACTAAGAAAAATACCAAACAATAAAATATCCAGTGTGGTAATAGATTGAAATGATAATTATAAATTTGATGAGTTGGAAAAAGCCCCAGTATTTATAATTTGATGAGATTGAAAGGTAACAGAAATATGAGCAGCAAGTATAATTGCAAAGGTTTTTAGAGATAAATTGATGAAAACTTATTCAGAATTGTATCCTGATTTTGGAATTGAAAATCATAAATGATATGGAACAAAAAAACATAGAGAATATTTAACTGGCAAAGAAAAAATTACATGAATTCATAGATTGTCATACAAACCAATTAAAAAAATATTAGAAGCTAAGCCAAAACTTTTATTACACATTTGTTGTGGTCCTGATGCAACTATTCCTATAATAGATTTGAAAGATAAATATGATATAACATGCTTTTGGTATGATCCAAACATCCAACCAAAAAAAGAATACAAAAAAAGACTTGCTAATTTCAAAAAAGTTTGCGAAATAGAAAAAATTCCTTATATTGAAGGTCCTTATAATGTGGATGAGTTTCTTGAAACTGTCAAGGGTTTTGAAAATGAACCAGAAAGATGAGAAAGATGTACAAAGTGTTATGATTTAAGGCTGAAAAAAACAGTAGAATTAGCCGGGGAATTATGAATACAAAACTGGACAACTTCACTAAATATTTCACCACATAAAAGTTTGGATAAGATCTATAAAATTTGAGACAAACATTCTTTAAAAAATAATTTAGAATTTCTAAAACTAGATTTTAAAAAAAATGCTTGATTTGAAAGAAGTGTAGAGTACACAAAAAAACACAACATCTACAGACAAAATTACTGTTGATGTATATATAGTGAAACTTATCCAGAAAAATAATAATTATTAATTTAGAAAAATATGTTTTGTGATAATGTAATTTTTCCTGGTTTGGAATCAGAGGAATTGAGTACTTGAAAAAAATGAAATAAGTTATTAAAAGAGTTGAGAAAAAAGTATTGAGCAAATACAGTTGCAAAACTTAGAGGAAAATGAAATACTCCTGAACAAGTTGCGGAAATATTGAATAAATAAAGATAATGAAAAAAAATATAATTTTTTCATGAGCGGATGCAACTTGAAAAACAACTAGAGCTGAAAATTTAGCAAATCAGTGATATAATTTATCTATTTTAAAAAAAGAAATAGATATACTAAGGTTTAGTATAAAACAAAATATTGAAATAGCTATAAGTCAATGATTAAATAATGATAAGATAGTAATGGATAGATCTTTAATTGATTTATTAGCATATTATTATATAAATGATAAAAATTGATTAGTTGATAAAAACAATTGAATTTGAAGTATACATTGAATTAAAAAAATATTAGAAGAGTTTATAGTTATAAATAAATGATCAGTTTTTAATTATTTAGTTGCATCAAAAGAAGTTATTATTGAAAGACTTAAAAATAGAGAAAAACAATGAGAAAAATTAACAGAAAATGATTTAAAGGTGATCAATAAAGAAGGTTATCTTGAAGAATTTATACTTGCATTTAATAAAATTATTAAGATATTTGAAAAGATTAATAAAAAAAAGTGAAATTTAATTGATATAAAAAAAATTGATACAACTAATCTAGTTTTGGACTTATAAATTATTATGAAAAAAATATTAAAAGATAAAATAATTAATATAGAAAACACAGACCTGTATGATAATAGGTTTTTATTTGATTATTTAGTTCCTGATTTTGATAATTCAGATATAGAAACAATTTATATGTCTGATTTATTAGAGGCTAAAAAAAATAATGAAATATTAAAAAAAGTAAAAACTAAACCTGCGATGTATTCTAATGTATATTCTCCAGAAGATGAGTTAGAAATATTTACGGAATTATTTGATGATGCTATAAAAAATAATAAAAAAATTCATATAATTTGAGTAACCTTAGATGAGGAAATAAAAATCTTAGAAAAATACTATAATGAACTTTGATTTATGAGGGAAGATATAAACTGTTTTGCTCCAGATTTTAGTATTCCATTTGTAACAGTATCTGTAAAAATAGAAAACTTAATGTGGAAGTGATCTGATTATAAAGCACAAAGAGAAAAAATATTTTTTAATCCTCCAGTTAGAGAATCAGGACAAGTAAAAGCAATGTATAAATGAATAAATAGAGGAGTAATTGCATGAATACATATAGAAAAATTTGATGAAAATATAGAAAAATTTTTATGAGATTGTATTAGATGAGAAAAAATATTATCATTAACATTATCAAAAATATTAAAATATAATTTAGAGCAAATTTGATTTAATTGAACAAAAAAAGAACTAATAATTTCATATTAGTTCTTTTAATATATCTCAATATTAACAATATCCTCTAAAACATTTTTATTTACATAATCTACTTTTAAAACCACTTTATATTCTCATGGTTTTTTATATGAATGAGTTGGATTTGCTTCTGTAGAAGTATTCCCATCTCAGAAATTCCAAAAATATGCTATAATTTGTCACTCTGAATCATCAGAAGAAAAATCAATTCATTGCATGATTGGAGCCTTTTTCATACTAGCAGAAATTTTTACTGATTGAGGCTTTGGTTTTAATATTAATTTTTTAGTATGAGAATATTTTTTTCATGAAGAGGTTACTACAGTTAAAGTTATATCATAATCTCAAGGAGTTGTATACTTGTGTCATTTTACTACTGCATCTTTTTCTTCTGTGAAACCATCACCATAATCCCATATAAATTTTTCAATGTCTTCATCTTTTACTTGACTCTTTGAAGCATCAAATGAAACAATAATAGGTACATATGAACTATTTTTTATTATTTCAAAATCTATAATGGCTTCCTTTTTTAATCATTCTATAAAAATTTGCTCTTTCATTTCTATTATATCATCAGAAATTTTTCTATTAACAAATTTATAATGTACTGTAATAGTATGATTTCCTTCAGAATTTATATCATAGTTTCATATTTTTCATGAATAATCAATGTCTCAGTCAGAATCATAATCCCACTCTACTTCTTTTAATGTATATAATAAATTATTTGATTTAACAAATATAGTATCGAGTTTTATTTTTGTTGGAACTCATATCCTATCAATATAATAATCATTCATTTTTTCTTCATATTTTACATTATCGATAAGAGCGTTTCAATTAAAAATTCTCAATGGTTTTGAAAGTTTTAATATTTTTGGTATTTCTATAGTTGTTTCTAGTTCTTTGATATCTCCGGATGAATCTTTTAGAATAACCTTTACATTAAAATCTCAATAAGATTCAAATTCAAATTTTATTTTACTTGATCAAGTTGGGTCAGAAACATCTCACACATTTGTAATTTCTTTATCTCATATTATCCATTTATATTCTTCAATATATCATTTTCAGAATTCATTTTGTAAATCATCTACCCATAATTCAAATTCAAAATCGTTTATAATTCATCTTCTGAACTTAATTTTTCAATTTAAAATA
The DNA here is from genome assembly GCA_964527325.1 of uncultured Candidatus Peribacteria bacterium. GTDB lineage: Bacteria > Patescibacteriota > Gracilibacteria > BD1-5 > UBA6164 > UBA6164. The sequence goes on from CAZGNU010000018.1 coordinate 16,573, forward strand.
TTTTCATCTTCTCAGTCAATAATAAATAATTTATCTAACTCCTCAGAAACTTTATCATTTCTTTTTATATACATTCATATTAATGTTTCTTCAAAAATTGGAGTTCAATGCCTGAAAAAATCTCAAGTATATTTAGGAGTATTTAAATCGTCCATAAAATACCACTCTATTTTTCATAATTCTTTCAAGTCTGTTGCATCAAATTCAACCATTTTTCCACCATTATTTAGCATTTTTTCATTTATTTTCACTACATGTGAAATATTTATGCTAGGTATTCAATCTACAGTTTTTTCTATAATATTTCACTTTATATCTGTTTGTTCAATATTTAATGTAACTTCATGATTTCATTTTTTATCAAATTTATTAACAATAGTAGGAAGAGGAGTTTCTTTTATATTACCATCTCAAAAATCCCAAATATATTTTTTAATTTTTAATCATTTATTTTCTTCATTTTTTGCATAAAATGATAAATCAAATTTTATTTCCACAGGTCATATTAAATTATCAGTATTGTCTATTAGAGATCATTCTTTATCAAATGACTCACTTAATAGTTTAGAATTATCATAAATTTGTACATCTCAATAAGACATTTCTTGCCAGTTTGGAAGAGCTCTAATTTTTTCATCAATTATCATCCAAGCAGTTCACGTAACAAAAGTAAAAATCAAAATTATAGTAGCTATTATTCAATATCTAATTTTCTTTTGTTTAAATTCTTTTTTTGTAAGAAAAAATTTAAATAAGTGAACTATTAAAAATACAATTTCAATAAAAATTAATACAGAAAATATAAATGCAACTGCTTGTCATAAAAATACATTTATATCATTTAAGTTTATTCACAAAGAGGCAAAAAATAGTACATCTTCTACTGTTTTAGCATTTAGTATAACAAAACTTAGAAAAGAACCTCAAATTATTAAAGTTATAAGAGAAACTATTCATAAAAATGTAAAAATAGTACTCATAGATACTTTCTTTTTAGCTTGTTTTGCTACTTTTTCTTTTGTTTCTATAGCTTTTATAAATAATTTTGATCATAATGTAGATGGAACAACTTTCGTAGTAATCTTATAGTTTTTATTTCTAATTCTAGTTTTTCATTCTCATTCTTGTTCATTCTCAGTTTCATCAACTGTTAATTTTGTTAAAGTTTTTGCTTTTATTAATATATTTGAATAAATAGGATATTTAATATATTTTGTATCCCTGATTACTTTATCTTTTCTAAAAGTAATTTTCACAGCTTCTTCACTAGGCTCAAAAGTAGCAAAATCATATTCTTTGTCTACAAGAATTGCTAATAATATATCTACAGAGGTAATATTTACATCAAAAATTATTTTTTCCTCAGTTTCTTCCTTTTTTTGTTCTTCATTTACAGGCTTTATTATAGATTTTTCATATTCTGTTTTTCAAATATCTTCTTCAGAAATATTTTCCTCTGTCTTTCAGGTATTTTCACTTTCAAGAGGAGAAGTATTTTCTTTTTCAATTTCTTGTTCATTTTCTGTAGCCTCCTTCTCCTGTAAAGGAGAGGGAATTCAAGGGTGAGGTATTGTTTCAGAAATATTTAAATTTTCTGCCTCATTATTTGTTTCTAGAGTAGTTTTTTCATTATTTTCTGCCTCATTATTTGCTTTTTCTTTTTCATTTAAATCAAGATCAAGCTTTGATGGATCAAACATAATTTATATTTATTAATAAACTAATATTATTTTAGCATAAAAATTAAAAAAAATCTAATATTTTGTATTGACCAATATAAAAAAGTTAGTCTAATTTAGACTAACTTTTTTTAAACCCTAATTCTTGTTTTTCCACCACCATTTTTTGGTGCCCTATTTGGGTTGTTAAATAGGGGATTTGCGTTTGTATTTGATTGTTGTTGGTTTGTTGGAGATTGTTTATTTATTGTTGTAGATTCTTGTAAAGAAACATCATTGAAATCCATGTTTCTTGCATCTATTTGTACTTGTTCAACTTCACTGATTTGGTTGATAGAGAACATTGATTTTACTGTCTTGTATTCTAGTTCATCTATTAGTACATTAAATTTTTCGTAAGCTTTTTCTTTGTATACTACAAGAGGTTGTCTTTGAGCATATCATTCAAAAGCTACTTCTTCTCTTAGTCTACTCATAGCATCTATATGTCTCATCCATAGTCTGTCAATTGATTGAAGAACTATTCTTCTTTCTAATTCATTATATGCCTCTATGCTTACAGCTTTTTCTTTTACTTTTTCTAACTCATCTATTCAAATATTTGCTATATATTCTGCTAATTCTACAGGATCATCTATACCTGAAATATCATTATTTTCTATTAGGTCATCAATAGCTTGTACCCCTAAAAATTCATTTACTTTTGTTATTATTTCTTTTTTATCTATTTGTTCTCATTCTTCTTTTCACATAGTATTAGCTAATACTACTTTTTTTAGTTGAGAAGCAACCATTTCCTTAATATCACTATCAATATCTTCTGCATTTAGTATTTTGTTTCTTTTAGAATAAATAATTGTTCTATGTTGATTTATAACGTCATCATATTCTAAAATATGCTTTCTTACATCAAAATTGTGTCATTCAACTTGTTTTTGAACTCAAGTAACTTTTCTAGTAAGCATTCAGCTTTGTGCTAATGGTTCTTCATCTGGAAGGGAAGCAAACATAGGAGAATTAAATACACTGAACAGTTTATCTCATCCAAATATTCTCATAATATCATCATTTGGAGAAATTAAGTATTGAGTAATTCAAGGATCTCATTGTCTACCAGCTCTTCATCTTAATTGATTATCAATTCTTCTAGTTTCATGTTTTTCTGTACCTAAAATAATTAGTCATCAAAGATCTACTACTCATTCTCAAAGTTTGATATCTGTACCTCTTCATGCCATATTTGTAGCAATAGTAATTGCTCATTTTTGTCATGCATGAGCAATTGTTTCAGCTTCAGATTCATGATGTTTAGCATTTAGTACATTGTGTTTAATGTTTTCTTTTTTTAATCTTTCACTTAAATATTCAGATTTTTCAACTGATACTGTACCAACTAAAATAGGCTGACCAGTTTCATGCATTTCTTTTATAAGGGATACAACATAATCAAATTTACCTTTTTCATTTTTGAATAATAAATCTTTTCTATCATCTCTGATAAGAGGTCTATTTGTAGGAATTACTAATGTATCAAGAGCATATACTTTATAAAATTCTTCAGCTTCAGTTAGAGCAGTACCAGTCATTCAAGCTAATTTCCAGAACATTCTAAAGTAGTTTTGAAACGTAATACTAGCTAGAGTTTTACTTTCTTGTTGTATGTCAACTTTTTCTTTTGCTTCCAAAGCTTGGTGTAATCAATCAGAATATCTTCTACCAGATAATACTCTACCAGTATGTTCATCAATAATCATTACTTCGTTATCACGAACTAGATAATCTTTATCTTTATTAAAAACAGCCATAGCTTTTAGAGAATTTTCAACATGGTGAATATCGTTATAATGAGCAGAAACATATATATTATCTATATGAAGCAATTCTTCTACTTTTTTAATTCAGTCTTCTGTTAAAGTTGCTGTTTTTCATTTTTCATCTATTTTATAGTGTTCAGTTTTCTTCAATTGTTTAGCTAACTGAGCAAATTTCATATATTTACTAGTTGGTTCATCATCAGGCATTGAGATTATTAGAGGAGTTCTGGCTTCATCTATCAAAATAGAATCAACTTCATCTATAATAGCAAAGAACAATTTAGACTGAACTTTATCTTCATTTTTAACGACCATATTATCTCTCAAATAATCAAAACCAAGCTCGTTATTTGTAGCGTATAGTACATCAGAATTATAAGCATTTTTCTTTTCTTCTTTTTCTTGAGAATTGTATATTACTCATGTAGTTAATCATAAAGAATCGAATAAAACTCACATTTCTTGAGAGTCTCTCTGAGCTAGGTAATCATTAACTGTAACAATCATTACAGTATTTCAAGTTAAAGCATTTAAATATGCTGGAAGTGTAGCAACAAGAGTTTTTCATTCTCATGTTTTCATTTCACTTATATTACCTTCATGGATAGCTAAACCTCAAATCAGTTGAACATCATAAGGAATCATATTCCAAGTCATTTTTCTGCCATCAGCTAATTCAAATTCTTTTAAATTTAATATTTTACAAGCAGTTTTAACAAGAGCAAAAGCTTCAAATTTTATTTCATTTAGAATATTTTTAATTTTTTCAGAATCTTCTTCAATTAAAAAATCCAATCATTCAAACATTTTTTTAAACTCTGCAGTTTTATTTTTTACGTCTTCCAAAGAATATCATTCTTGAGCTTTTTCAAGCTCTTTAATGTTTTGAACAAATTTACTTATTTCTCTTACTTTTTTTTCACTTGGATCACCAAATATAGATTTTATTATTTTTTCAATCATTTTTATTTATTACTTCTTTAAAAAATACTAATGGATTATATACAAAAAGAATGTTTTGTAAAAGATAAATTTGTTTATTTTCATTTTATGTATATAATTTGAGTATATTAGATAAATATAAACAATGAAAATGAACAAAACAAAATGTATTTTTGATGCATGGAACACAGAAAAACAACACATTGATATTAAATGAAAATTTAAAAGAATAAAGGTTTGAGAAATATGGCTTTGTAAAATATGAATAAATATTTGATGAGAGATTTCTAAGGATTGAAAATTTTCTCGACCAGTATTAGTTGTTTCGAATAAATTGTGATGAGATTTAGTTTGAGTTATACCTATTACTAGTATTTATAATGAAAATAATTTAAATTCTTTATGTAAAATAGAAAATCATGAAAAATATTGATTAAATAGAAAAAGTTTTTTAATATTAAATCAATTTAAAATTATTAGTTTGAAAAGATTAGAAATGAAGTTTAATTGATACTATAGATCTGATAGATTTTTACCACTTATTTCACTTAATAAAGTAAATTATTATTTAAATAAGTTATTTTTTATAATAAAAAATAACCCCTAGCCGAATATAACATTCTCTAGGGGGGGGGAGATATAAAATCTCACTTGTATATTCATTATATTAAAATATAATAAAAAAGTCAAATTTAAAAAAATAACATAAAAAACATATGATAGCATTTTTACAATGAAAAGTAATAGATTTAGATTTTACAAATGTGACTGTATTAACTGGGTCTGGTGTTTGATATGAGGTATGAATAAATGAGCTTACTTATTCTAAACTTGGTTTGGAATCAGAAGTATGATTATATGTTTACCATCATATAACTGATAATAACCAAAGTCTTTTTGGTTTTATAGAATCAGAAGAAAAAAAAGTATTTACAGAGCTAATAAAAATTTCATGAATATGATGAAAAGTAGCTATGCAAATATTGTCTTTATGAATAGAAAGATTAGTTATGGCAATACAGTGAGAGGATAATAAAACAATAGAATGAATAAAATGAATTTGAAAAAAAATGGCTCAAAAGATTCTTCTAGAACTTAAAGATAAAGATTTCTGAATAATTGTAAGCAGTAGTGAAACAATAAAAAAAGCAAACACTATTTCTGCAGATCTACATACTTCTATCAAATCTACTCTTACAAATATGGGGTATAACCCAAGAGATATTGATAGATTGTTGACACAATTACCAGAAGACATGAAAGATGCAGGAAAAATTATTCCATTTGTTATTAAAGAATTAAGTTAAGAAAACAAAAAAAATACCTCTGTGCAGTATCTTTCAACTGTAGTGAACAAGGTATTATTAAATGTCTTAAAGACATAATTATTATATAAAATAATTACAAAAAAATCAAATTTAAATATTAAAAAACAACTACTATGACATTAGAAATATGATTAATAATTTTGGTTTCAGTTCTTATATGAATAATACTTTATCTACTTTTAAAAAAGGATAATAATATGGATTCATGATCTTTAAAAATGTTACAAGATCAGATAATTAGTTTGAATAAAAATATTGATTATAAACTTTGAGAATCAAATAGAAATACTCAGAAAAATTTTGATATAAATTCAAAAATAAGTAGTGAAGCAAATAAGCAAATAGAACAAATAACAAAAAAACTTACAAATCTGGATGAGACGAATAAGCAGATTAAAGATATTTGAGGTCAACTTGAGTGACTTGAAAGTGTTTTAAAAAATCCTAAACAAAGGTGAATATTATGAGAATATTTTTTAGAAAATGTATTAAAAAACATTCTACCACCAGATAATTATAAATTACAATATTCTTTTAAAAATGGGGATATAGTTGATTGAGTTATTTTCGTGAAAGAAAAAATAATTCCTATTGATTCAAAATTTTCACTTGAAAATTATAATAGAATTATTAGTGAAGAAAATTTAGTACAAAAAGAAATATTGGTAAAAGAATTTAGAAATGATTTAAAGAAAAGAATTGATGAAACTAGTAAATATATAAAACCGTCTGAAGCAACTATGGAATTTGCTTTCATGTTTATTCCAAGTGAATGAATTTATTATGATTTACTTGTAAATAAAGTATGAACATTAAAGGTAAATACAGTAGATCTTATAGAATATGCATTCAAAGAAAAAAAAGTAATAATAGTGAGTCCTACAAGTTTTTATGCATATCTTCAAACTGTACTACAATGACTTAGAGCATTACAAATAGAAGAATCAGCCAAAGATATTCAAAAACAAGTAGAAAAATTAAGAAAGCATTTGTGAGCATATGAAGAGTATTTACAAAAATTATGAAATACTTTGTGAACAACAGTAAATCATTATAATACAGCATATAAAAAATTTAATCTCATAGAAAAAGATGTTGTAAAAATTACTGGAGAAACCAAAGATAAAGAACAAAATATTTTACAATTAGATAAACCAGAAAATTAATGAAAACATATGATAAATTTCTAGATTATTATGACAAAATAGTAAGAAGTGTAAATAATCCTATAGAAGATGAAGTAGAGTTTTTAGTTGAAGATTGTATAAAAGAATATAAACCAGAAACAAAAACTATACTTGAAACAGCATGTGGTACATGAATAGTGGCAAAAGAATTAATATCACTAGGATATAAAGTTACAGGATTAGATATAAGTGAAAAAATGTTAGAAAAGGCCGAAAAAAACTTAAATAAAAAAGATTTAGTCTTAGGTGATATGACTAATTTTGATTTAGTTAAAACTTTTGATACTGTAATTTGTAATTATAATTCAATATGTCATTTATTAAAATGGGAGCAGTGGCAAGCATTTTTCGAGATGACAAATAAGCATTTAGAAAAAGATGGATTATTTATTTTTGATATAAATACAGTTTTTGAATTTGAAAATATAACTAAAGATTTTGCACAATTTTATAATTTCTGAGATGATACTGTTTGTCTTGAAATGCAGAAAACCTCACCCCAACCCTCTCCTTTGGAGGAGAGGGAGCAAGACCAAAATCAAGTTTGATTTGTTTATGAGTGGCTAGTAAAAATATTTTCAAAAAGAGAGGATGGAAAGTACGATTTAATAGAAGAAGTAATAAAAGAAAATAGTTTTCCTATTAACAAAATAAAAAAAGAGTTAAAAGAAAAATGATTTAAAATTTTAGAAATGATAGATTATCATTATTGAGAAGTGACAGCTCGTAGTGAAAGAGTGTATTTTATTTGTAAAAAGAAATTGTAAAAGTTTTTTTGTTAATTTAATAAGTATTATTTTTTGTATATAATAATATTTAAGATAAACTTATAATAATTTATTTTTTTATAATATTTATATGGATAATATAAAAGTTCCCAAAATAATAAGAATCTTTATTTCGATTATATTAATGTTGCTAACGTTAGTAATTATATTTTTTTATAATTTTATGTCTTTTGTAAATGATATTAGTAATATTATTATATTATTTTTCTCATTTTTAGTAATTATTTTAAATATTTTTTTTATAAAAAAACCAATAAAATTTGTATTTTTATGATTTCTATGATTTATTATATATTTATGATTAAATATTTATATTTTATTTTTTTTCTTACAGAATTGATTTGGAGGTGATATATTTTATCAAATAGGATATAACTTTTTAAATATTTCTGAATATGGCTTAATTGATATAATACTTTTCATATTTTCGTTATTTATATTATTATTTTATATTACAGTATTTATAGCATTTAGTATATTTTTATACAAGCTAATTAAATATAAAAATGAATTAAAAACATGATCAAATAAATTTTGAAGTGTATATATATCATATTTTATATTTTTAATAGGGATGTTTTTATTTTATTTTTTATATTATAATATTCCTGTAAAAGTACAGTATGTTGATGATAATTTTTTTGTTACTAGATTTAATGATATTAAAAACAGAGAAGATGTATTGTTAAAATATGCTAATGATATAGATAAAATATTAGATAATTTTTCAGAAGATGATATTGATTATATTCAAAAATTATATATTTGTTTAACTAAACATGATGGTGGTAATATGGAAGAGCTATATTCAAAATATAAAGAATTTAAATTATCATCAGAAAAAACTTTAAATATTAATGATTGTTTTACGCAAGATTTTGATACAAAATTAATTATTAATAAGGAAAAAGAAATTGATAACAAAATAAAAAAATTATTAAGTTTGAAAGAAGAAAATTATAAAGAAAAAGTAGAAAAATTAAGAGATTATCAACTTTCGTTATCAAAAATTTCAACTAAAGAATATAAAGAAAAATATATTTATGATATTTGATTTATTAAACAGATAAATAATTTTAATGATATTATAAAAAATATACTTAAAGAAGATGTTTTAGTAGAAAATTTAAATAATGAATGATTGTATTGACCTTTTCTAAAATATATTAGAATGTCTTTTAGTGTTATGTTATATTATTTAGACAGTAATGAGGAAGATAAAGCTATCGATTTAGTGTTAAATAATTATTTTTTATGAAAAAAAATTATGGATTGAGAATCTGGAATGATTAGATTACTTGTCTGAAACACTATATCTTCTATATCTTTAAAAGAGTTAAATTATATAATAGAAAATTATAATTTAAGTAATAAAAATAAAAGTAGAATTATAATGGTATTAAAAGAAAAATTAAATAATGATAATAATTTTTCTAATTCAATGAAAATTGAATATAAAAATGAGAAGAAGTTGTTAATGAATATAAAAAATAATTTGTTTTTTAATATTGTAGATGCTAATAATTTACTAAAATTTAAATATTTTTATATTATAGATAATAAATATAATTTTGATAATGATAATGAATATATACATTTTTATTCTTATAGAAATCCTTTAAAGAGAAATTATATGTGAACAAATATGATTTTAGATACTTTATGATTGTATGTTACTCAATTTAATAAATTAAATTATTTGTCAATTTATAAAAAAGAGATATTAAAAAATATTTTAAAACAATAATTAATATAAAGAAATAAACATGAAATTTGTATTATCAACTATAGCTTGAGTAGAATCTATAGCTAAAAAGGAAATAGAAAAACAGTGAGGAAAAATAGAAAATATAGTTGATAGACTCATTACTTTTTCTGGTGAGAAAAATTTGATAGCAAGAGTAAATTTTTGGTCGAGAGTAGGGAATAAGCTGTATTTATTATTAGCTGAAGAAGAAAACGTGACAGATTTTGATTCTATGTTTGATATTATAAAGGATATAAACTGGAAAAGATATTTTAAAAAAGATTTTCCTATAGTAGTAAAATCAAGCTCTGTAAGAAGTGAACTTTTTTCAGCTAGAACTATTCAGAGTCTATGAAAAAAAGCAATAGTAAAATCTTTGGTATGAGAAAGATGAGTTGTAAATGAAGATGAAAATTTAGAAAAAATGGAGATTTTAGTTTTATTAATAGATAATAAACTAAGAATATTATTAAATACTTCAGGGAAAGCTTTACATATGAGAGGTTATAGAACACAAGCTTGAGAAGCACCAATAAAAGAATCACTTGCTGCAGCTTTAGTTTTATTATCAAACTGGAGATTTAAAAATAATTTTTATGATCCTTTTTGTGGTTCATGAACAATCCCTATAGAAGCATACATGATAGCAAAAAATATAGCTCCATGATTAAAAAGAGCATTTGCATACGAGAGACTATGACTTTTAGACTGGGAATCATCAGAAAATGAAAGAGCACTAGCTAGAAAAAAAACGTTTGAATGAGATTACAGCATTTTTGCCAGTGATATAGATCCAGAAATTGTTGAGCTCGCAAAGGAGAATGCTGCAAGAGCATGAATAGCCTGAGAAATAAATTTCGAACAAAAGGATTT
>CAZGNU010000019.1:0-26644 GCA_964527325.1 uncultured Candidatus Peribacteria bacterium
CACGTTGATCATGGTAAAACTACTACTACTGCAGGTATTTCTGCTGTATTAACTGCTATGCAATGAGGGGAAATCAGAGATTTTGCTTCTATTGATAATGCTCCTGAAGAAAGAGATAGAGGTATTACAATTAATACTTCACACGTTGAATATGAAACAGCCAATAGACACTACGCTCACGTTGATTGTCCAGGACATGCTGATTATGTTAAAAACATGATTACTGGTGCTGCACAAATGGATGCTGCTATATTAATAGTTGCTGCAACTGACGGTCCTATGGCTCAAACTAGAGAACATATATTATTATCTAGACAAGTAGGTGTACCTTACATCGTTGTTTATATGAATAAATGTGATATGGTTGATGATGAAGAAATGCTTGAATTAGTAGAAATGGAAATCAGAGACCTATTAACTAAATATGAATTCCCAGGAGATGATACTCCAATTATTAGAGGTTCAGGATTAGTTGCTATTGAAAATCCAACTGATATGGATAAAGAATATGGTGCTAAAACTATCGTTGAATTATTTGAAAAATTAGAAGAATTTGTTCCAGTTCCAGAAAGACCAACCGACAAAGATTTCCTAATGCCTATTGAAGATGTATTCTCAATTAAAGGTAGAGGTACTGTTGTTACTGGTAAAATTGAAACAGGTGTTGTTAATGTAAATGAAGAAGTAGAAATCGTTGGTATCAGAGATACTCAAAAAACTACTGTTACTGGTGTTGAAATGTTCCACAAATTATTGGATCAAGGACAAGCTGGTGATAACGCTGGTATTTTATTAAGAGGTACTCAAAGAGAAGATGTTGAAAGAGGTCAAGTATTAGCTAAACCTGGGTCAATTACTCCTCATACTGAATTTGAAGCTGAAGTATATATTCTTACTAAAGATGAAGGTGGTAGACATACTCCTTTCTTCAAAGGTTATAAACCTCAATTTTATTTCAGAACTACAGACGTAACTGGTGATATTGAATTACCTGCTGGAGTTGAAATGGTTATGCCTGGTGATAATATCCAAATGACTGTTAAATTACAACAACCTATCGCGATGACTGATGGTTTAAGATTTGCAATCAGAGAAGGTGGTAGAACTGTTGGTTCATGAGTTGTTGCTAAAGTTAAAGCATAATAGCTTACTTTAATGTAAATTAATAAACTTAGTATTATACTTAATTTTGAAGCCTCTTTCCCCTGAGAAGGGGAGAGAATTCAAGAGAGAGGTTTATAATACTAAGTAATTAGATTATATTAAATTTATTTATTACTACATATTTATAATGTCTGCAAAAAAAACTACAAGTAAAATTAGAATAAGTGTAAAATCTTTTGATCATAGATTATTAGATGAAGCTGTTAAAAAGATTGTAATGATTGCTGGTGATTCATGAGCAAAAGTAGTTGGTCCAATCCCACTTCCTACAAAAATTGAAAAAATTACAGTTAACAGATCTACATTTGTTAATAAAGATGCAAGAGAACAATTTGAAATAAGAAGACACAAAAGATTGATTGATATCATGGAACCTTCTTCAAAGACAATGGAATTATTACAAGATTTATCTATTCCTAACGGAGTTTGAATTGAAATAAAAGCTTAAAAAGTAGTCTATAATTCTAATCCCTTCCCCTTCGGGTACTCCCTTTGAAAAAGGGAGAAATCTAATTTCTTCCCTTTTCAAGGGAAGTACCGAGGAACGAGGGGATGGGTTCGAATTTAAGTACATTAAAATTTACTATCTAAATTAAACTAACATGGCAAGAGTTTGTGAAATAACTTGAAAGAAAACAGCTGTTGGTAATAAAAGATCTCATTCAATGAGAGCTACAAAAAGAAAATTTTTACCAAATTTGTTTTATAAGAAAATTAAAGACCAAAAAACGGGTTTAGTATATAGAATCAGAGTTTCAGCTAAAGGTCTTAGAACTTTAAGAAAACACGGAGTTATATAAAATAAAGACAAGTTTAACTTGTCTCTACTTATGCCCGGATGGTGGAATTGGTAGACACGCGAGACTTAAAATCTCGTTTCTTCGGAAGTCCGGGTTCAATTCCCGGTCCGGGCACCATTTAAAAAAACAATTAAAAAACTAATTTATAATTTATACATTTTTATGTTAAAAATAAGATTATCAAGAGCAGGTAAAAGAAATATGCCTTTCTTCAGAATAGTTGTAACTGAACATACAGCAGCAGCAAAACATGGATACAAAGAAGTATTAGGATTTTATAATCCAATATCTAAAGAATTTAAAATTAAAGACTTAAACAAAGTTAAAGCTTACGTATCAAATGGTGTACAATTTTCTCCTAGAATGGAAAAACTAATGAAATTAAACAAAGTTTCGGTATAGTAAAACAAAAATCCTTCAATTTTTAGTTGAAGGATATTATTTTTTAATAACACGTATATGAAAGAGGTAGATTTTTTACAATTTATAGTTGAAAATTTAGTTGAACACAAAGACGATATAGTAATTGAAAGAACAGAAGATGAATTAGGGGTTTTATTAACTTTAAAAGTTAATTCAGATGATATGTGAATTATTATTGGTAAATCTTGAAATACAGTAAATTCAATTAGATCTTTGTTAAGATTATTTTGAATGAAAATAGAAAAGAAAATAAATTTAAAAGTTTTAGATTAAGTAAAGACGAAAGAAATTTTGTAAAAATTGGTTTATTGACTTTACTTATACTGTGTATAATTAACTTATAATATTATGATTGTTGAAACTACATACGCTTTAAATGAAGGTTCATCTATAATGTGACCAACAATGAATTTCTGAGAATTTATTCTATTAGCAATTTCATTATTTGTATTAGCTTCTTGAATTTTTTCTATAGTATTTATTTTGCGGTGATGATTATTATTAATTTTATCATGAGGTAAAGATGAAAAAATTAAACCAGCAATTAATACTATTAGATATGCTGTAATAGGTATTGTTATAACAGTTCTTACAATATTTGTATTTCCAATACTTGGAAGACTTTTATGATTAGATGTTGAAAAATACGCTGAACCATCTAGAATATTTGAAAAAATTGAAGAAATTTGAAATAAAATTTTTGGTAAAAATACAAGTAGTTTTGATTCATCTATAGATAATATTGATGATTTCCCATCAGATTTTTCAGATTTATAAAAAAAAGAAAAACTATTCTTTCCCTGAATTCCTACCTTTAAATAAAGGCAGGGTGTTGCAGAATTAATTATTGTAATTAATAATGTTCCTCTTTCCTTTATGTAAAGGAAAAAATTCTTTGGTAGGAATAGTTTTTTTAGTAAATATCTTTTTTAAATATAAAATACATCCATTTTTCAAAAATATTCATATTGTGAATAACAGAATTTTCTTCTTTTTTTACTTCCACTTTATTTTCTATTATTACATTTTCTTTTGTAAACTTGTTATATACTTTTTCAGCTGTAAGATATACTACTTTTTCTCATTTATTTTTATATGATTGTTGTTCTTTTAGTACTTTATTTTTATAAGCTACAGAGCTTTTGTATTTAATAATATCTTCAGCTTCATCAATTCTTTCTTTTATACTTTGATTCAAATTTTTAATAAATTCAATATGTGAATTTATTTTATATTCTTTGTATGTGAAACTCAAAATAAGATATCAAATATAAAGAATAATTCATACCATTATTAAGAATATATACTGTTTTTTCATATTTATTGTAAATTTAGAAAAATTATGTAAACTATAGAGGATGTTTATTTAGTTATATAATAATTAAAATGTTCAAAATCAAAAATAAATTTATAATTTTTATACTTTTTTTATTTTTTGCAATTATTTTATCATCTATAATTTCTGCTTTTTTAAACAAGACAAACAATACAGACTCATTCGTTGTATTAGTTAAATGAAGCGCAACATTAAATAGTGAATTATTAAAAATTGACAGTAAAGAAAAACTAAATATTTGAGATACTGTTAGAACTATTTGAGAAAGTACTTTAGTTGTTTTAGAATGGTGAGATGGTAGTGTTACTAGGATTTGATGAAATTCAAGTGTAAAAGTTGAAGAATTGTATATTTCTGATGATATTTGAACTATTAATATTTGATTTAAATTATTAAATTGAAAAAGTTGGTCAAACGTTGTTTCTTTTCTATGAGAAGATTCATATTTTAAGGAATATTTTAGAGATTCTGAAGCTGCAGCTAGATGAACGGTGTTTAGTTTAGATTTAAATAATAATTATTTACAAGTTGTTGATCACAAGGTTACTGTTAAAACTTTAGAAAAAAGTATAACGGTTGATGAAAATAAACCATTTAATATTAAAACATTTAGTTTTATTGCTTTAGAAAAATTTATAAAATCTATAAAAGATAAAGCTTGGCAAAATGTAAATTCAAAAATAGATAAAGAATATCTTTTATGACTAAGAACTCAATTAAATTCTGACATAGAAAGTCTTAATAAATTTAGAAAAATAAATTTAGAAAAAGTATTAAAAAATGTTGATAAAAAAGAAAAGCTTTATAGAGAATTATTACAAGATTATCAAAAATTAAATTTTATAAAATCAGAAGACAAAGAACTGTTCAAAACAAAATTAGAATTAAAAAATACATTAATAAAGTTGGCAGAAGAAAACAATAAAAAAATATTAGTAGAAAACACTTTATATGATTTTAAAGATAGTATATTAAAAAAGGAATATGCAAACATTAGTGCTATTACAACAATTTTGTCAGAAAATAAAGATATGCTTTGAGATATAGATTTTAAATTTTATTTTCCGATAAATATAATTCCAGAAGAGTTAAAAAAAATATTTAAACAAGATTTTAATAATCTAAAAAATATTTTCTGAGAAACATTTTCTAAAAGAATAGATTTTAATAGTTTGAAAAAAAAATGAGATTCACTAATAAAATGAACTCTTGATAAATGAAAAGAAAAATTAGATAATTTACTTAATAATTAATCAGAAAGTGTTTAAAAATTCATTAAAACTAGCACAAAATAGAAATTTACTATCAATACTAATGTCTTTGATAATTTTTATATGTATATACATATTAATTCGGTTAAATTTTTTATATATATTTGATAAAAATGTTCAAGATTTATATTTTAAATTTAAGGATATAAATATTAATAAAAGCATTGTTGTAGTTGAAATTGATGATGTAACTTTAACATGAAGAAAAAATAATGAATGAGAAGTTACTTTAGATTGACTTGGAAGATTTCCATTTGATAGAGCAAATTATGCTAAGGTAATTGATAATTTAACAAGAGATGGAGCAGCAGTAATATGATTAGATATTATTTTTTGAGAAAAAAGTAATGATGAATCAGATAATATATTATCAAAGTCTATAACAGAATCAAAAAGAGTAGTTTTATGAGCCTGGTCTCTTCCAGATTGAACATTGTCATTACCATATAATAAATTTAGAGATGATTTATTAACAACTGGTTATTACTTGCCAAATATAAATAAAGAAGACAATTTATATGAAAATGAAAGAATGCTTTATTCAATAAAGCCATTTTCAAAATTTAAGTGATCAGATATAATTTATAGTCATTTTTCAATTGCTTTATTAAAATGATACTATTCATATATTTATGATGATAAAAAAATATTAACTCCTGAAATAAAATCTTATTCAGATAAATTTGTAATTCATGATAAAATTCAATTATTAAAATCTAGAGATAATAAAAATGAAGTTTTAATAAATTATACTCCTAGTAAATGGTTTTCAAGTATATCATTTTTAGATGTTTATTATTGAATATTTAACTGAGGATTTTTTAAAGATAAAATTGTTATAGTATGAGCAACAGCAAGATGAATAAAAGATATTTTTACAACTCCTTTTTGAGATATGTTTTGAGTATATACTCATGCAAATATGATTAATACTGTTTTATCAAATAGTTGAATAAAGTATGTAGATACAAAAATTGAATTATTGATGATATTTTTATTAATTATTATTTCTGTTTATTTTAATATTAGTAAATCACTATATGTTACAATATTTAGTAATATTGCAATATTAACAATATTTATTGTATTTGTTGTATATATAACAATGATTACAAATTTATTATTAAATTATATAATTGAATTATCATTAGCATTATTATGATCAATACTTATAACCAATATAGTAAAATATTTAATTGAAAATAAACATAAAAGGAAACTAAATAAGGCTCTTTCAGAATATGTATCTAAGGATATTGCTCATGAAATATTATCGTGAGAATGAAGAGTAGATTTGAATTGAGAGAATAAGGATATTGCAATTTTCTTTTCTGATATTGAAGGTTTTACAAGTATTTCAGAAAAATTTACACCAGAAGATTTAGTATGATTTTTGAGGGAATATTTAAGTGAGATGTCTAATATCATTTTAGATGAAAAATGATTTATAAATAAATACGAATGAGATGCTATAATGGCATTATGGTGAGTTTTTGGAGAGGTAACAGATTGTTCATATTATATGTGTTTATCTGCATTAAAACAACAAGAAATCCTTAAAAAACTTAATGAAAAATGGAAAGAAAGAGGTTTTTCAGAAATAAAAGCAAGAATAGGGATGCATTATTGAAGTGCAATTATATGAAATATTTGAGCAGAGTGAAGAAAAATGGAATTTACTGCATTATGAGATAGTGTAAATTTAGCCTCACGTTTAGAATGAGTAAATAAAATGTATTGAACATATATGTGCGCTAGTGAAGATGTATATAATATAGAAAAAAATAATTTTGAATTTAGATATCTTGATAAAATTAGAGTTAAATGAAAAAAAGTAGCTGTAAATATTTATGAATTGTTATCAATTAAATGAAAAATAACTGATAATCAAATGAAAATGTTTAGCAAGTTTGATGAAGCTATTGATGCATATAAAAATATGAATTATAAATGAGCTCTTACTATTTTTTCAGAATTATCAAAATTGTGAGATAAACCAAGTATTGTTTATCAAAAAAGATGTGAAATATATATAAACAATCCACCTGATAATAATTGGGATTGAGTCTGGATAATGACAACAAAATAGTCAAAAAAACTTTTGACTATTTTTTTATTTATATATAATTGTTCACGCAATGAAAACTTTCGCGGCCATCGTCTAGTGGTTAGGACTTCAGGTTTTCATCCTGGCAACCGGGGTTCGATTCCCCGTGGCCGTACCATTTCATTGTAATATAACTTCTATCGCGGGGTAGAGAAGTGGTATCTCGTCGGGCTCATAACCCGAAGATCACTGGTTCAAATCCAGTCTCCGCAACCAAAAAACAATTAAGTAAAAAAAGTATTACTTGAATAAGTAATACTTTTTTTGATTATCATCAAACATATATCCACGGAGCAATAGCATTTAATATAACTCAGCTAAGCATAAGTACGGCTAGTCATATAAGAGTTGCTATAATTCTTTTTTTAGATTCAGTTTTAAAGCTATCATCAGCTCATCACATAGAATACATTATACCATTAACTACAATAAATAATACTCAAGCAAGTGCTGCAATATATGTAAAGTATTTAATTATTTTTCAAAGCATTTCAATAACTGATCAAAATCATTTTTTAACAGTACATTCATACATTTGAGTTTCACCATCTTCAGCTTTTCACTTTTCTTCACAATTAGCTCAAGGAATTTTTTCAGTAACAGTTACTTTTATTCATTTAGATTCTTCATCTGTAGCATAAGTGTTTCAAATAAAATTGATTCCTGAAAAAGAAATTAATGATAGGAGTATAAGAATTTTTATTATAAGGGTTTTTACCCCAAGGGTACTTGTTTCAGTGCGCATATTTTTATACAGTTAAAGTAATTAAATCTTTTAAGAAAGCGTATGAGGCTAATATTATAACAGTTGCAATTAAGGTATTCACGATAATACTTTTTGCTTTTTTGATTTTTTCTTCATCACCATTTGCTGTGATATAATAGTATCAAGCTAAAGTTAAGAATGCAATAGCAACAGGTCAGGCAAAGTATAGAGCTACTCATTCTAATGTTTTAAACATTTCTGCTCAATCTTTTATATCACCACTAAATACAACATTTTTCCATGCTTCTATAAATCATATAAACATTAGTCATATAAGCGACCATACAATTTTATGTTTAGATTCTGTAATTTTTTCTTCTCTTCATCTAGATGTCATTATGTTTATACCTGCAATTATTATCATCATTATTGCAATTGCAGAAATTACAACCTCAACAAATATAAGTATTCAAGATCATAAAACAGTATCTAAAACTTTAGAATTAATTAATACACTTTTACCATCATCATCAGCCCATGTGTTATTTAAAGAACCACTTATAGATGTTTTTCATTCTTTTTTTATTATTGAATACAGACTTCAAGGAATATTGATAAATATCAAAGCTACCATAGTATACCGAAGTTGTTTTTTTGCAGCGCTTAGATCTTCTTCATCACTTCACATAGACATCATCATTTGAATACCTACATATACTAAAACAATAACAAGTCATCAAGAAACAATATATTTTATTAATGTAAGTACTTTAAATCACCATGTTTTTGCATCAGTAGAAATATCTCAAGTGCTTTCAATATTATGAATAGAATAATCAGTAATATTTTTTATACTTTCATCGTCTATTGATGAAAGATCAATTTTTGCATTTACATTTAATGTAGAAAATGCAAAAAATGACAGAATTAGGATAGTAATAATTTTAATAAGATTTTTCATATTTTTATGCATTAATAAAGAATGTTAAAATAAGATAATTAGCAGTAAGGACAAATAATCAAACAGCTATGTATGTTATTATGTTTCTAGATTTTTTTAATTTTTCTTCATCACCAAAAGATGTTAAAGATAAAAATCATGCATATATTATCATAAGTACAACAATAATTCAAACAAAACCATTCATCCAATTAATTATATTTACTACAATTTCAGAAAATCAACCTATATTTGTATTTGTTTTTGAATTAACTCATGTATAACCAATAGTTTCTACTGTTCAATATATGGATTTAACCAAACCAGTTGAAATTTTTATTACAACAAATCATAAACCAGCATATAGTACAGACATTTTTCATGATTTAGCCTTTTCTTCATCTCAATTCGCAGTTACAATTCTGTAAAAAGAGTAAATCATAATAGCTAAGAAAAAGAAAGCGGCACCTGTTTCAAGTAAAGAAATTAAAGGTTGTATTATAGTTTTAACAAAACTTTTTGCTAAATCTAATCATATCTCTTTATCAAATAAAATTTGAACAAAATAATATGCAATTTGAGTAACAATAATTCATATAGATATCCAAATAATTCATTTTTTAAAATTTGAAATTTCTTCTTCAGTTTTACTTGATAATAATAATTTAAGTACAATTATTAAAAAATAAACTCAAGCAACAACTAAAAAAAGATTTTTTAAATCACGAGCTATTCTAATAGTAGCATTACGTATTCATTTTTCTCATAAACCTTCTTTATCTACAAGAAAATCAGTTTCATCATTATGTAAGTCATATAAATAATCATTTTTACGTTCTATTTTTTCTGTACCTTCACCAGTTTTTAAATTTTCAGTATCATCAGCAAATCACATATGAGTATTTGTACTAAAAACACTCAAACAAATCAGGATTATAAAAATTATTTTTAATAAAATTTTCATGTAATAAACAAGATTAATTAATATTTTTTACTATTTTAACATTTTTTTAATAAATTACAACAGTGAAGTCTATTCTGGATTAATTCAAAGTCTAGCTTCAATTTCCATATCAACATATTTTTTCTTTCTACCGTATTTTTTTCTAGAATATTCTTTTATAATAGAAGCAATTTTTTTATTTTGGTAATTTAGGTCCCGGATAGTTTTTAGATCAAATACTCTAGAAGAAGCATTATCAATATTTAGTTTACAATAAGTTGTAAAATTTGCTATTCATATAATATCTTGTTGGGATAATAGTGGAGCATATTCTTTTTCCATATATTCAGCATCATCAGCACCAACCTTAAAACTCATAATAGTTCAGGCATTACCAAATACAGCATCTTTAATACTTGGTTTTCATTCTTTTCATTGACCTCATATTTGGGCAATAAATTGGTGAGCCATAATAAGTACAAGTTTATATTTTCTGGCTTCTGATAATATTTCACCAAATGTTTCTGTTGCAAAATTTTGGAATTCATCAACATACAAGTAAAAATCTTTTCTTTCTTCTTGGGGCATATCGGCTCTAGCCATCGCAGCCATATTTATTTTTGATACAAATATTAATCAAAGTAATTGAGCATTTAAAGAACCAATTTTACCTTTAGATAAATTAACTAAAAGTACTTTTTTGTTATCCATTATTTCTCTAATATTAAAGGCTGATTTTGGTTGACCAATAATATTTCTAATAGTAGTATTTGTAATAAATGGACCAAATTTTGAACTAAAATATGGTATCATTTCTTGCTTTTCTCTATCTCAAGTGTTTGCATATTCATGATCCCAAAATGATTTAACTACAGGATTTTTAATTTTACTTGTTTTATATTTCATGAAAGCATCATCTACAAACAATCTAGGTACATCGATAAGAGTTCATCCGTCTTCAACGTCTTCCATTAAAGTTAAACAACCATTACGGAAATAATGCTGTATTCTAGGACCAAAGATTTCATCACCAAAAATTTTTATAAATATTTCAGTAGCATCCATTGCGGCTCTATCCATTTCTCTTTTTCTAATTTCTGGATCAGTAGCAGTTATTTCTAGCATATTAAGTCACATAGGTCTTTCGGTATCAGCAGGATCAAAAATAGTAATATCTTTTGCTCTTTCTTTAGGTGCAAATTCAAGTACATCTTCAACTAAATCACCATGTGGATCAATAATACATAATCAATCTCCATTCCGAAGATCTTGTCTAGCTAAATATCAAATAAATACAGATTTTCATCCTCATGATTTTCAAATTACATAATGATGTCTTCATCTATCTTTTCTGTTGAAATAAATAGGTGTTTTTTTGTTTCTATATTCATTCCATCCAAGCAATACTCAGTCTTTATAAACAGGAAATCAACCTAGTTTTCTATGAATACTTACGGCTTTCCCATTTTCATCCTTTTCTTCTAAAATTGTAGGATCACTTGGGAATTTTAAATCATGAGGAACGGGTAATTTTTTATAACCAAGCCAATTAATGATAGGGGATTTATTGTAATTAACGTCAGGCAAATGGTATAAAGTGGAAACTTCATCTATTGAAAACCATGAAATATTTTGAAAAAATCATACTAGTTTATATTTAAACCCAAAATATCTAAGAGGAGTAAATATAAATGGTAAGGCATCTTCTCTTACTTGAGGATTATCTAAGGCATTATTATATTCATCTGTAAATATTGAAGCAGCAGCAACTATAGCGTGGACTCCGTTTTCTGCATTTTGTTCTGTTTTACTACTTACTAGTATTCTGGTAGAAGCTGTAAAAAACGGTTGACCTGCTGCTTCTCACATTATTTTTTGTGCTTCTGTTTCTGCTTGGTTAAATATCTTGTAGGCATCTCATTCTGATGCTCCTGGAGCATTATTTCATCATCATACCATATCTTCAGGTCATGATATTATTGCTACAATAGGATTCCATAACCAACTAAGTATTCAAAAAATAGGTTTTTTAGTTTTTTTATATTTTCATTTTGCTACAAGTCACGCAGCTTTTTTTGCTTTTTTGTTAAAGGCAAAATCAGGTTTTATTACAACTTGATAAACAGCTTTATCTTCTTTATTTAAACCTCAAAACACATTTGTAAAATTGTTTAGAGGATCATCTTCTAGGTATTTATATGTTCTAATAGGGTATACATCATCATTTTCTTTTCAAAGAGAGGCTCATCTCATAGAATATCCTCTTGGTTTTATGTCTATATAATCTTTTTTATCTACAACTAATACCTCAGCATCAGTGTAAACAGATGTAATATGTTGGGATACTAAATTTACATATGATTTATATGTAACAATATAGAAGTTTACTTCATTATTTTCATAAACTAGTTCTAGAGATATTTTTGAGTGAGCAAAAATAAAATTCAAAAAAGTATCTTTCAGTCAAGCTTCAGATAATTTATGAATTGCTTTATAAAACATATTCATCATTCAAATTTTTTCTTTGAAATCTTTTTTTGTTTCTTTTTCCTTATCTAGTTTTGAATCTGCCCTAGGAACAGTGATTTTTAAATATCTAAGATTTTTAGCATAATAAAGTTCAAACAAAAAACGCATAGTTTTAATAAAAACATAGGTTCAAACTATTATTAATAATACTATCAAAGCATAATAACCAATTTGAATAACAAAGTCCAAACTAGAATCAAACATTCCAGGTCAATTTTTTTCTGCAGTTTCTTTTTTTACAGTAGTATTTCCAGGATTTAGTATAGCATAACTAGAACTAATATGACTAACAAACAGAATAATTGCAAGATATATATTTCTCATATATTGTATTTAATTTTTATTAGTTTTATTTTAACATAAAAAGTGAAAAAATAAAAGAAAAATCAGAAAAATTTGATTAAATTTAAATAATAAATACAATAGATATACATTTATATAAAAATTTATAATTAATGAAAATTGATTTAAGTAATATAGTTTTTGAGTGGAATAATGATAAAAATAACCTTTTATTAAAAGATAGAAATGTTTGTTTTGAAGATATTATTAATAGTATTGATAATAATATGATATATGATATTATTGAAAATCCTAGTAAAAATTTTGATTGACAGTTTTCTATGATAGTAAATATAAATAATTATACATATTTGGTTCCGTTTATTTTTAATAATAATAAGATATTTTTAAAAACTATTTATCCTAGCAGAAAGCATAATAAAATATATAATAATAAATAAACAATGAAAACAATTGAAACTAAAAAAGAATTAGATTTTATTAAATCTATTGAAGAGTGAAAATGAATTTCACTTAAATGAAGTAAATTAGATGATATGAAAAATATACTAAAATCTGCATCAAAAAATACTACAAAAAAATTATCAAGAAGAAAACCTATTAATATTAGATTACTTGAAGATGATATTGGCAGATTAAAGGCAATGGCTTTAAATGAATGAATACCTTATCAAACTTATATAAGCAAAGTTATTCATGGTTATACTACAGGAAAAATTAAACAACTATAATTTAAATAAAAAGTGGATGAAAATAGACATAGATATAATAGTAAAATCATTAAAAAACAAAGTTTTTTCTAAAAAGTATAAATTAGGACTAAAAAAATCGTTTGTAATAGATGATAAAAATAAATCTTCTTGATTAGAAAACAATATTAATTGGTTTATTAATAAAATAAAATTTATTAATAATATAGGTGAAAGAAAAAATATAAAATTTTACAAATGGTCAGTTTATTATGTTGATTTTTGAATAAATATTTGAAGTGAAATTAATTGAATAAGACCGGTATTAATTTATAAAAATTGATATTTTACTCAATGAAAAGACATCATAGTTATACCATTTACTTCACTAGAAGAAGAAAAATTGATAGATAAATTTGATGTGGTCATTGAAAAAGGAAGAGATAATAATCTAAATAATAACTCTGTTTTAAAAATAAGGCAATTGAAGGTTATATCAAAAAAAAGATTATGAGAATTTAGATGATTTATGAATAATGAAAAGTTAAGAAATAAAATTGATAAAAAAGTAAAAAAGATGTTATGAATTAAATAAAAAATACTCCCACTTTTTTTTCAAGAAATGGGCTAAATAACTAGTCTGAATAAACAGCTAGTAAAACAAGTAATTATATTATATGCTATAATTATTTTAATGCAAATTAATTATTAAAAAATACACAAATGGATTATTCAAAAGAGTCTAGAGATAGGCAAGAAAAAATACAAAATATGAAGGATGCGGGGATTATTTGCTACGCAAATAATTTTAGATGAAAAATAGATATTGAAAATATTAGAAATACTTCTGAAAATGAGTACAAAGAAGTGAGTTCTTTAATGGAAAACTGATCAGAAAAAACATTCAAAACAGCGGGTAGAATAATGTCTAGTAGAGGTATGTGAAAACTTACTTTTGCTAAAATAAGAGATAATTCTTGAGATATTCAAGTGTGTTTTATGAGAGATAAAGTGGATTTTAATACTGGAAAAAAATTAGTTACAGAATTAGAAATATGAGGTGAAAATAAAACTGCATATAAAATAGCAGAAAAGTTTTGCCAGGTATGAGATTATATTGGTATAGAATGAGATTTGTTTTTGACTAAACATGGAGAGTTAACTATTTTTGTAAAAGAATTTCAAGTTCTTTCAAAAGCAGTAAGACCACTTCCAGAAAAATTTCATGGAGTACAAGACCAAGAAACAATTTATAGGCAAAGATATCTTGATTTAATAATGAACCAAGAATCATATGATAGATTTGTTCTTAGAAGCAAATTTGTTAAAGCTTTGAGAGATTTTTATCATGAAAATAATTTTTTAGAGATAGAAACTCCTGTTTTAGGTAATTCAGCAAGTTGAGCAGCTGCAGCCCCATTTATAACACATCATAATGATTATGATGAGGATTTTTTCTTAAGAATTGCACCAGAAACAGCTTTAAAAAAAGCAATGACTTGAAGATTTGAAAGAGTTGTTGAATTTACAAGAAATTTTAGAAATGAATGATCAGACCCTAGTCATATGCAAGAATTTTCTGCAGTTGAACATTATGCTGCTTGGTGGAATTTTGAGGATAATATAAAATTTACTGAAAATATGTTTGATTATATTTTTGATAAATTAAAGTTAAATAAAAAAGTAGAAATAAAAGATAAGGAATGAAATCCTAGACAAGTTGATTTTACGACTCCTTGGCAAAAAATTGATTATATAGCTTGAGTAAAAAAAGAGTCTTGAATAGATATTGAATCATATACAGAAGATGATGCTGAAAAATTAAGAGCAGATATTAAGGCAGCTTGATATATTTGGGAATGAATAGATAATCAAGCAACAGCTACAATGATTGATTATTTATTTAAAAAAGTATTAAGGCCTAGTATTATATGACCAGCTTTTGTGTATAATTATCCAAAGACAATGCAGCCTCTTGCTAGAGCTTCAGATGAAGATGAAAAAACAGTAGAACAATTTCAAGTTATTGTTAATGGTTGGGAAATATTAAAGGCTTATAGTGAATTAATTGATCCTAAATTACAACAAGAAAACTTTGAGGCTCAATCATGAGCAATTGAAATGTGAGATGAAGAAGCTACAACTTGAGATGATGACTTTGTTTTAGCTATGGAATATGCTATGCCTCCTCAATCAGGATGGTGAATGTGAATAGAAAGAATTCTTTCACTTTTAACTGGACAAGATAATTTAAGAGATGTAGTGTTGTTTCCGTTGATGAAGTCATTAAAAGATAATAAAGAAGAGAATGAAAAATAGATTCCCCTATAATCCCCTTTATTAAAGGGGATGAGCTGCAAGTTAAATAAATAAAATTAAAATCATATCATGATAAAAGGAAAAGATTATATAGGAGTTGGTTGTTGAGCATTTATTTTAAATGAAAATAATGAACTTTTATTGATGAAGAGAAGTAAGGAATGTAGAAATAAAGCAGATTTTTGGTCAATTCCAGGGTGATGAGCTAAAATGTTTGAAACATTAAAACAAACATTAATTAGGGAAGTTAAAGAGGAAATTGGGGTTAAAATAGAAATAGTAAAATTATTATCAGTAACAGATGATCTAATTAAAGAAGAACATCAACATTGGGTGGCTCCTCAGTTTTTGTGTAAAATAGTTGATGGAAAGGTAAGAAATATGGAACCTCATAAATGTGAGGAAATAAAATGGTTTAACTTAAATAATTTACCAAATAAGTTAACAAATCCGACTATTGATGGAGTAAAATATTTACAAATATAATTTAATATAGAATGGAATTACGGATTTTATATGCAATTCTTTCAGGTTTATTTGCCTGATTTGCTTCTTTTTTAACTAAAATATCAGCAGAAAAAAATTATAATTCATTTTTATATACTTGATATAGTTTTTTATCAGCTGCTTTTTTTGCATTTATATTCTATCTTTTTTCATGAGTTTATTTGGATAATTTTGTTTTTTTACTGATAATAGGGCTTATTATGTGAATTGCTTATACTATGAATATAGTATCAAGAGTAAAATCATTAAAAAATATATCTGCTACTCTTTATTTTCCAATTTATAAAGTTATCTCTACAATATTCGTTTTTATTGTATGAATATATTTTTATGCAAATGTAATAAAAACTAATGAAATTATATGAGTTGTATTATGATTATTTGTCCCAATTATTTTAATCAATGAAAAAGAAAATTTAAAACACAAAAATATGAAGAAAGGTTTAATTATGTGTACTATATCTATAGTATTTGCTGTTATAGTTGTAACTATGTCTAAAATAGTAAATTTTTATGAATTAAACATGTTTTTTTATATATTTACATGAATGCTTTTATGAGGAGTATTATCTTTGCTTCAATATAATAATAAACATAAAATAAATAATAATTCAATTAATAAAATAAAAAGAATTAGTATTTTAAATTGATTTTCTATAGTGGTTTGAACAATATTTTTTGTAAAAGCATTATCTTGAAATCTTTGAGTAGTTTATACAATTAATTCATTTTCTATACTTATACCAATTATATTATCAGTTATTTTTTATAAAGATAATTTGGATATTAGAAAAATTATTGCTATAGTATTAACTATATTATCTATGTTATTTTTTAAGGTATTTTAGAACAGATTCCCCTATAATCCCCTTTATTAAAGGGGATGAGCTTCATGTTAATTAATGTTCTATTCCCCCCTTTAATAAAGGGGGGTTAGGGGGGAATTTAAATTATAGGAACTAATTATAATTAATATGCAAAAATGTTTTTGGGATGAAGATTATTTAAAAAGTAGATGATTGATATTTTGAGGAAGATATTTGCCTTATAATCCTGATCTTCATGATAGAGCAAAAGAAATGAGAAAAAACATGACATTAGCTGAGAAAAAATTATGGGTAAGTTTTTTACAAGATTATAATAAAAGGTGAACCAATAAGATAACTATTTTAAAACAAAAGGTAATAGATAATTATATTGTTGATTTTTATATTCCAAGTTTAAATATTATTATTGAGGTAGATTGAGAAATACATGATGATAGAAAAGAATATGATAATGAAAGAACTGAAATTTTAGAGTGATATTGACTTACAGAATTAAGGTTTTCAAACAATGAAATATTTAATAATTTTGAAAAAGTTTGTCATTTACTAAAAGAAAAACTAATAAAAACATAAAAAATAAGTGTTCTCATCCCCTTTAATAAAGGGGATTATAGGGGAATTTAATTTTAAAACACAAAAATGAAAAATAAAACAATTTGATTCGACCTAGATGAAATTCTAGCTGAACTACTAGATTATATTTTGGAATATAATGATTACAAAATTTGAAATACTGCTATTTCTAGGGATGATGTAAAGGATTATTATATTCATAAAATGCCAGACATTAATGTCTCTCAAGACGAAGCAATATCGTGGTATCAAAAACCATTATTAGATGAAGAAACTAGATGTAGTTTGAAAAAAACATCTGGTAGTTTTGAAAAATTAAAAGAGTTAAAAGCAAAAGACAATAAGTTAATAATAGTAACTGCTAGACCAGAAGAATTATTATGAAATTTTACCAAAAAATGGATATCTAACCACTTTCCAGATATTTTTGACGACATAGTTTATACAAACCATTTTACAGATAAACATAGAGAAAAGTGAGATGTTTGTAATGAATTATGAATTAAATATATGATAGAGGATAATATGGATTATGCTTTAGAATTAGCTGAAAATGGAATAAAAACATACATACTTGAAAAGCCTTGGAATAGAGATAGAGAAGAAGAACATGAAAACTTAATTAGAATAAAAGAGTGGGAAGAATTTTTGAAATAAAAAAACAGTAAAAAGAAATTTGTAATAATATTTATTTTAAGTATACTTAAAATAAATATTATTTTATTGTTTAATTTTAAGTATGAAAGAAACTATTGTAAAAAGAAATAAATATTTAAAACATATTAAAAAATTTATAAATAAGGATATTGTAAAGGTAATCATAGGACAAAGAAGAGTTTGAAAAAGTTATATTTTGAAACAAATTATTGATATATTACAGACAGATTATAAAATCAAAAAATCAGAAATAATATATATAAATAAAGAGTTATACTGTTGGGAAAACATTAAAACATATTCTGATTTGTATGAGATAGTAAAAAATTATAAATACATACTTATAGATGAAATTCAAGATATAAAAGATTGGGAAAAGGCAATAAGAAGCTTACAGGCTTCAAAAAAATATGATATATATATTACATGATCAAATTCAAATTTATTATCTTCAGAATTATCTAGTTTTTTAAGTTGAAGATTTATTTCTTTTGATATATATCCACTTGATTTTAAAGAATTTTTAAAGTTTCATAATTTGAAGAAAAACAAAAAAAGTTTTTATAAATATATAAAATATTGATGATTACCTTATTTAATAAATTTAGAATTATCAGATGAGGTTGTAAATTTGTATTTAAAGGATGTTTTAAATACGATTGTTTTAAATGATGTTATTTCTAGGCATAATTTAAGAAATGTTTCTTTTTTTAAATCTTTAACTAGATATTTATCTAGAGAAGTTTGAAATATTTTTTCAGCAAAATCGATAAGTGATTATTTAAAATCTCAAAATCAAAAAATATCACCAAATATTGTTTTAGATTATTTGCTTTTTTCAGTTCAAGCTTTGTTTTTAAATGAGGTTCATAGATATGATATTATATGAAAAAAAATATTTGAAGTAAAAAATAAATATTTTTTTACAGATATATGAATTAGAAATGCTTTAGTTTGATGATTTAGGCAATTAGATATTTCTTGAATTTTGGAAAATATTGTATATATCAATCTTGTTTCTAATAATTGGGATGTAAATATATGAGAGGTCAATTGAAAAGAAATAGATTTTATATGTAAAAAGGATGGTAATGTGATGTATGTACAGGTTTCTTATGTTTTAGAAACACAAGACACTATAGATAGAGAATTTTGAGTGTATGATAATATAAAAGATAATTGGGATAAATATGTGATAACTCTTGATGAAAAAGCATGATGAGCAAAAGATTGAATCAAGCACATGTCCATTATTGATTTTATTTATAATTTACAAAAAGGTCTGTGTTCAACAAAAAACTCTTAGATTTATTTCTAAGAGTTTTTATCTTACATTTTTTCAATTATTTTATTAAGAAAATCTGTTATTTCTTGCATTCTCCTATTTACATATTTATCATCATCTTCATTTAATATATTTTTTATAGATTCTTGAGTTAAGAAGTTTGTATCAAAAAATTCTAATGGTCTATTATCTATATAAATATCTAATTTATCTATACCAGGTTTCCATAATTTTGTATAAAATTTTTCTCATTTTTTAAAACTAAATCATTCTTTTTTATAAATAGATAAAATTGTATCTAATAATTTTAACATTTTAATTAATTCAGGACCATCTAACATGATATCTAAAGTTTCTCACATAATTGTCACTTTATAGTCAATAGTTATTTCACCTGTTTTTTCGTTAGTATTTTTTTCAGTTGTATAACCTGTCCGATACATTTCATCTAGATCAAATTTTTTACCAAGAATACTAATTTTAGAATCTATATTAGCATTATTTTCTGGTATTCATTCTTTATT
Organism: uncultured Candidatus Peribacteria bacterium; assembly: GCA_964527325.1. Lineage (GTDB taxonomy): Bacteria > Patescibacteriota > Gracilibacteria > BD1-5 > UBA6164 > UBA6164. The sequence continues at coordinate 19,904 of CAZGNU010000019.1, forward strand.
TATTTCTATTTTAGGATTATTTTCCATAATTTTTATATTAATATTAAATTATAACTAAATCATACCACAAAAATTTTTATAAATCAAAAACTGGTATTTCTAAAAAAAATAAATACAATAAATAAAACAATTTTAGAAAAATTAAAATATATTAAACAATGTTTATTCATTTACACAATCATAGTAATTATTCGATTTTAGAAGGGTTACCAAAGCCAAAAGATTATGTTGCGAAGGCTGTGGAGTTGGGGATGAGTGCGGTAGCTATAACTGATACATCAAATTTACATGGGTGTCATGAGTTGTATAAGGAGGCAAAAGCTGTTGGAATTATGCCGATTTTGTGAACTGAAATTTATGTTACTTCAGTGTTAGATCAAAATATTAATCATAAACTTGTACTACTTGCAAAAAACTTGAAATGATATCAAAATATTATTGCTCTTGTAACTAAGGCAGGGCTAGAAAACCCATGAAATACACCAAAAATAGAGTTTGATGATTTAAAAGAGAATTGTGATGACGTTGTGTGTCTATCAGGACCAATTTCATGAGAAATACCATATTTTATATTGTCTGGAAAATCTGATGAAGAAATAATTTCTAGAATAAAAGAGTACCAAGAAATATTTTGAGAAGAAAATTATTACTTGGAACTTATGTACCATGATGATATTCCTAAACAAAAATTAGTTACTGATAAATTGATTGATATTTATAATAATTACGATATTCCAGTTGTAGCAACAAACAGCTGTTACTATATAAATGAAGAAGATAAAAAAACTCAAGACGTTATCAAGGCTCTTGGAACATGACATGAACTTGAAAATCCAGATAGACCAACGATGATTAATGGGAATTATTCATTCAAAAGTAGTGAAAACATGGAATCAATGTTTGGTTTTATTCCTGATGCTATAAAAAATACAGAAAAAATAGCAAAAATGGTGGATATTGAGATTGAAACAGGTTGAGTTTTAATTCCAGAATTTGAATTACCAGAAGAAAAAGAAAAAAAATATAAAAAAGTAAAAGAAAAAGAAAAAAAATTAAAATGAATTAAAAAATTAACTAGTGATGAATGGTATTTAAGATATTTATCTTTTAAATGACTAAATTGGAGATATGACCACCAGATAACTGAAGAAAAAATTCACAAATTAGTACAAAAAAAAGATAAACCGTGATTAGAAAAAAAATTAACAGATACTACTCCTGAAGAATTAAAAGAACTTTCACTTACTTTTTATAGTGATGAGAAAAAAGAATTTTTATCATGATTAGATCAGGAATTACAAGACAAAATTGAAAGACTAGAGTATGAACTTGTTGTAGTACATGAAATGTGATTTGATGCATACTTTTTAATAGTATCTGACTATATAAATTGGTCTAGAGATAACGATATTCCAGTATGACCATGAAGATGATCAGCGGCTTGAAGTTTAATGGCATATTTGACTTGAATTACTGATATTGATCCTCTTATTTATGGATTACTTTTTGAGAGATTTTTGAATCCAGCCAGAGTATCGATGCCTGATATCGATACAGATTTTGCAGATACAGAAAGAGATAGAGTTGTAGAATACTGTAGAAATAAATACTGAGCTGATAAGGTAGCACAAATTTGTACATTTGGTACTTTTGCAGCCCGTGCAGCAGTTAAAGATGTATGAAGAGTTTATGGAATACCTTTTGCTGAGATGAATCAGTTGGTAAAATTAATACCAGAAAAACCAGGTACTAAATTAGCAGGAGCATTAGAAGATTCTCCTGAATTTAATGATGCCTATAATGAAAACCATAAATACAAAGAAATAATTGATAATGCTTTAAAAATAGAATGAAATGTTAGACAATTATGAGTACATGCTTGTGCAGTAATAATTGCTCCTCAACCTATGACAAACTTTACGGCTTTACAAAACCCACCAAAAGATGCAGAAAGTATAGTTACTCAGTATTCAGCTTACCCACTTGAAGATCTAGGGCTTTTAAAAATGGATTTCTTGTGACTTAGAAATCTTACAATTATTAAAAGAGCTCAAAAAATTATTAAAGCAAATAAATGAGATGAATTTGATGTGCTAAATTTGAATATGGAAGATAAAAAAGTATTTGAAATATTTTGAAATGGAGATACTACATGAGTGTTCCAATTTGAATCTGATTGAATGAGAAAATATTTGCGTGACCTAGCTCCAGATTGTTTTGAAGATCTTATAGCAATGGTGTCTTTGTATAGACCATGACCGCTAGCCTATATCCCAACATTTATTGATGTAAAATATGGAAGAAAAGAACTAAAATATTTAACAAACGATTTAAAAAATATATTAGAAAAAGCCTGATATTCTAAAGAAGAAATAGCTGAAGAAAAAAGAAAGCTTGATGAAGATCTTGCTCCTATACTGGACGTTAGTTATTGAATAGCTGTATATCAAGAGCAACTGATGTTTATCGTTCAATATATGGCAGGTTTTTCACTGTGAGAAGCAGATCTTCTTAGAAGATGAGTTTGAAAGAAAAAAATAAAAGTAGTTGAAGCATTAAAAAAAGAATTTATAGAAAAATGAGCAAAATTCAAATGATATAAACCAGAAACGACAAACTATATTTATACAGAGATGATAATGCCTGCAGCAAACTATTCATTTAATAAATCTCATGCAGCATGTTATGCTTATATTGCTTATCAAACAGCATATTTAAAAGCTTATTATAGGACAGAATTTTTAACTGCTGTAATGGTTTCAGATGAGGAAAACATGGATAGGATAGTTATGGAAGTATGAGAGTGTGAATTCAAGGGAATATCTGTATTGCCTCCATCTGTTCAGGAATCTTTAAAGCATTTTACGTATATTGATGATCAAAATATTAGATTTTGATTAAAAGCAATTAAATGAATCGGGGATTGACCAATTGAAAGAATTATAGAAGCAAGAAAAGAAGTATGATGAAAATTTGAGTCTTTAGAACAATTTATAGAAATTTGTGGAAAAGAAGTAATAAATAAAAAATCACTAGAAGCGCTAATTAAATCATGAGCTATGGATGATTTATGAAAAAGAAAACAGATGTATTCTAGTATTTTAGAAATGATTAGGTTTTGTAGAAAAGATGAAAAAAAGAAACAAACTAGTCAAATAGGTTTATTTGATAATAGTAACGAATTTGAAGACAAATTAGAATTAGAAGATGTAGGAGATTTTTTATTTGAAGAAGCTCTTAGGTGAGAAAAAGAAATGATATGATTTTCAGTTTCAGGTCATGCTCTTGATTGATTACAAAGGTATTGTATGAGAAGAAGCAATAATATAAAAAAGCTCAAAATGTCTATGGAAGAGCTTTTAGAATTAGATAAAAAAGAAAATCCAGAGAAGTATGAGACCTTACCTCAACCCTCTCCTCAATGAGAGGGAGTAGAAGGAAAAAATAATAAAAAAACAAAAAAACAAGAAAGAAAAAAAGATGAAGTGGTTCAAGCTGTTTGAGTAGTAATTAATGTTAGAAAGATTGTTACAAAAACAGGAAAACCTATGATGTTTTTAAAATGTGAATGATTTGATTATGATTTTGAAGTAGTTATTTTTCCGAAAGACGTGGATAAATTCAAAGATAAACTAGAGGAGGATAAAATAGTTATAGTCAACTGAAATCTTTGAATAAATTTTGAATACTGAAGAAAGTCAGTTCAAGCCCGTGATATTAAAGTCGCAACAATTTCTATGGTTAGAGAACAAGCTAAAGATCTAGGGTTATTTAATAATACAAAAAGATTTGTAAATATAAGTTTGAATGAAACAGAAGAAACTGAAAAAGAAGAAAATTGTGATAGTTTATGTGAAAAAAAATTAGAAAATTTTGATGAAAAACTTGAAGAAAAAATTCACGAAAATCAGGCAGTGAAAAACGAACAAATCTCAGAAGAAAAATATGTTATAAGTATTCCCAAAAATGCAGTTAAGCAAGATTTACATGATCTAAAATCACACCTGCAAACTTTAGAAACTTGAAAAATTAATATATTTATTAATTTAAATTGACAAGAAATAGATACGAAAATTAGTTTATCAAATTTAGATAAATTAAAAAAATGGATAAATAACAAGAGGAATACTTAAAATAAATATATTAAGCACAATATAATATAAAAGTAAATTCAAAAAAACTTGATTTTTAAAATATCCATGATAGAGTGTATTTCCGTAAGGAGTGTTAAAAATTATTATTTAGCTACACTATTATGGATACATTTAATACATGCTTTAAAGTTGAAAAATGTGAAGAAGAAAATAAACTTATTGATGAAATATTGATGCTGACCTGATTTAATAAAAGGGATTTGGAAGATGTTGATATGTATAAAAAGGAAAAACAAATGAGATGATTTTGATTTGTATCACTATGATTATTATTATCATTTTCAGAAAAATTCGATAGTGATAAATTAGTTGATTGTTTTTACTTGTGATGTGCAAATGAAGAATGTTTAGAACTTTTAAATAAATTTAAAGAACATATAATACAAAGAAATACTCCATCAATTAAACTTATGGATAATATATCAAATAATGTTTCAGAACTTATACATTAAAAAAAGAGATTTTAAAATCTCTTTTTTTTGATGAAAGCAAAATAATATGAAATTGAAAGAAATATAAATAATATAATTCATAAATAATGATAATTTAATTTGTATCAATAAATTGAAATATAATATCATATTATAAAAGTTGCAGCTCCTCAAAAAACAGAATTAAGCATTGATGACATTGAAAGGAAAGTAGCCTTATATCTTTTATCTTTTATATAGTCTTTGAATAGATAAGATCTAACAAGAGATCATCTTCACCATTTATATCATATTACAAGAGAAATAATAAATCATACTAGATATGGATTATTAAAGAATGCAATAGCTAAAAAATAAAAAGAAAATAAAAATATTTCCATAAAAAAATGTTGTTTCATAGTTACATGTTTTTCTACTTTATGAATAGTATGTCAAACTATAAACCGTACTACTCTTGAAAATCACATAACAGCTCATAGTAATATTACAGGATATCATAACTCCTCAAGGTATGGAGTTCTAAATGGAGATGATCATAAAAGTGCTCATGAAATAAGTCATAAAAATATTGAAAGATTTAATAATCAACTAACTTTTGCTTCTTTAAATAATTCTAAAATTGATTTTTTAGGTTTATCTTTATGATGGTGTTTTATTTCAGGATCAGGAATAGACAATAAAACAAATATTCATAAAATATCTACAATTAACCATATAACAAAAGGAGTTATAATATGATACCATACAGTAAATGGCAATAAAAATATAATTATTACACTAGCCAAGGAAGTATTTGCTCACAGTTTTCATTCATATTTAGTGAAACTTTTTTCTTTTCATGCTTCTTCTAAAATATCATGATAAAAAGCAGATCTAGTTCATGAAAAAAAAGCAAATCATATAGTTTGGAATACAGCAGCAACAACAAATATATAAAAATTATATGGTGAAACTAAATAGTATCATAAAATATAACAAAATATTGATAATGCTTGAGCAATTTTTGACATAACTAGTGTTTTTTTGTGTCAAAGAAGATCTGATATATATCAACTAGGTACTTCAAATAATAAAGTTGCAATAAATCAAATTCATGAAAATATTCAGATTTGATTTGCTGTAGTATTTGGTAGAGTTAAAAAGAATATTGATAATATTGGAATAAAATTTCTTCTTGTAGAAACAGAAAAAAGCAAAAACTTCAAATTTGTTAATTTAAAGTTTTTACTTTTTAATTTTTGTAAATTTTTTTTCATAATAATGTACTTATATACGAACCCATCCCCCTCGCGGGTACTTCCCTTGGAAAGGGAAGAAATTTAATTTTTCCCCTTTCCAAGGGGAATACCTGAAACGCAGTGGAAGGGAAGGGGTTAAAAATAACAGAAAGTAATTTTTTTAACCTCTTTTATTCCTCTTTCTCTCAGTCTCAGTCAAAAATTTCTTTCTTAATCTAATGTTTTCTGGAGTTATTTCAACATATTCATCTTCTGAAATATAATCAATAGCTTCTTCAAGAGTCATGATTTTTGGTGGAGTAAGCTTAAGTGCTTCATCTGTACCAGATGCTCTTACATTTGTTAACTTTTTATTTTTAGTAGAATTAACTGTTAGGTCTTGATCTTTAGCTGATTCTCAGATAATCATTCATTCATATATTTCAGTAGCAGGTTTAACAAAAATTGTACCTCTATCTTGTAAATTAAATAGAGAGTATGCCATAGTTTTACCATTTTCCATAGAAATCATTGATCAAACAGCTCTTTTTTCTATTGGTCCCTTGTATTCTTCAAATTTATCAAAAGAGCTAGATAATAATCCTTCTCATTTTGTCATAGTCGTAAATTCTGATTTGAATCCTAGTAATCATCTAGTAGGTACACTAAATTCTAGATTTACTACTCAGTTTTCTTCATTCATATTACCCATTATACCTTTTCTTTTTCATAGTTCTGCAATTACAGCTCATTCATTTCAAGCAGGAACAGAAATTCATACATTTTCAATTGGTTCCATTTTTTTACCATTTTCTTCATGCATTATTACAACAGGAGCTCATACTTGTAATTCAAAACCTTCTCTTCTCATAGTTTCAATTAAAACTGAAAGATGAAGCTCTCATCTACCTGCAACTTCATAATTATCTCACGTGTCAA
>CAZGNU010000020.1:0-25222 GCA_964527325.1 uncultured Candidatus Peribacteria bacterium
CACCTCATCCAATAGTTCCATTAGTTCTTCCCTACTAATATTTTCGGTATACCATAAAAAACACAAAAACATGACAACCAACAGAAATGATGACATACTACATTGAGTTACTTTAGTTATGATACTAGATTATCTTGTTGAGGAATATGGTTTTGAAGAATTAGGTAGATTGATTAGAATTAATTGCTTTAATAGTAATCCAAGTAAGAAATCTAGTCTGAAATTTTTAAGGAAAACTCAGTGGGCACGTAATCAAGTTCAATGATTGTATGTGAGAACTGTTTTAGAAAAAAAGAAATAAAATTAACTTACTTTATTTACTAATTCTTTCTAATTTAGATTAAGAATATAAATTACAAAAAAAAGACCATAAGAGGCTACCTCATAATTGGTCTTTTTTATTTCTTACTGCACCTCAGTACAATAATGCACAGTTAAATAATATTTATAATACCCATTTCATTTATCTTCTAGTTCAATTCAAAGTCATATCTGAGTAAAATATTTATTTACCATGCTTAAGTAATGAGCTTGATATGATTTATATTTTTCATTATAGAAAAAATCAAAAGTTGATCTAATTCATTTTATAAGTTCATCAGTACATTCCCCATCATTACAAGAAAATGATCCATATCAAATATTTTCAGTATGAGTAACTCCATAAATATTTTTACAAACTACTCCTCTATCTTTAAACCAACTTGTAATTTTATTATAATCATAATAAGAATCTGCTGAGTTTCTCTTATGATCCATATATCATCTTGCTTTTGATGTTTTTGACCAATCAAGTGCTGTACTTTCAAGTTTTGAATTATAGACATACGCATTTCTTCATAAATCTTTTCTAACTCAGTTATACCGTCACATCCAAACATTTTTTACTCTACTTATGTCTATCCCCCAAGAGGACTCCTTTCAGTGCGTATTATTTAAATTATAAGTATTTACTGAAGTATTAGTATTAACATAATTATTTACTACTACATTTTCCTCTTGTTTTTCAATAGCATTCAATTTTTTAATTGCATCCTGAAAAAGTGCTACCAATCTAGGAACATGCCAATATTCATCTATTAATTCTCATAACGCTGAAACCAATAATTCTTTATATTCTTCTCATCTTTCATTAATAATTTTACTCATTTTATAAACAAACTTATTAATCATCCTTTTATCAGCAAGTGTTAACTGATATCAAGTAGTTTTTACAGGTTCTTCATAAACAGGTTCAACATATTCTTCTTTCACTGGTTCTGGATTGGTAACTGTATTATTAGTTCTCTCAATAGATTCTTCCCGTATCCAATAAATCGTCCCATCATCCATTCTAATCTTATACCGAGCGTCCACCTTTGCAATAACTCTATACAACGCACCAGGCTTTGATGCCCCATACACTGTCGAAGTTGCAATACAAGGCAAACTTCTCAAATTTGAAGCAAACTTAGCCTTTCAAATAAAATTAGCCTCCTGCAACACAATTCTCTCACAAGAATCAGTAGCAAATGTATCAAAACTTGCAAATGAAAACACCAACAAAACTATTAATAAAACATATTTTTTCATAATCCCAAAACTTAAGATATAAAACAATCAAATTTAATAACAATTTAACATTATTATTATAACGTTTTTGAAAAAAAAGCAACCTCTCTCTTGAATTCTCTCTCCTTATCAGGAGAAAGAGGCTACAAAAAAGCCACTTATTACTAAGTAGCTTTTTTCCACTATCAATCAACCATATCGTAAAAGATAGATTAATTAACACCATATTGCTCATCATAAGCAATTATTTGTCTGAACATCTTTCCCTTAAATGATTTTTTAGGCTCATTAAGTAAAAAATATTTTAATAACTCAAGATTCATAACAGAAGTTACAGGTACTCCTGTATTTTCTTCAAACATCTGAACAGCAGACAAGTCAGAATCAATTCCCTTTTCTTGTCTATCCATTCCAATAATGCAACGTCTCAAATTACCATCTAAATCTGAGATAAGAGTTTTGCCATCTGAACAGGATTTTCCACTAGTTATAACATCATCAACCAATACAACATCTGCCCCTTCAAAAGTTTTTTTACAAGGTGGAAGGCCAACAATGATACCTCCTTCTCCATGATTTTTTACCTCCTTACGGTTAAATGTATAATAAATATCCTTTCCCGTCAGCCTGTAATACTGTAATGCAATGGTTGCACTTAAAGGAATTCCTTTATATGCTGGCCCAAAAATATAATCGGGCTTAACATCCATTTCAGCAATTTTAGCAGCATAACACAAGGCAAGAATATCAATAGCTTCACCTGAGTTAAACAGACCACTATTAAAAAAATAAGGGCTAATACGTCCGCTATTTAATTTTCGTCCATCAGGCAATAGCTCTAAAGCACCAATTTTCAAAGAAAAGTTTAACAACTCTTCCGGACTAGCTTCTACTTTTTCCATGATATATCTCCTTGTATTTTATTTTTGTTTTACCTTAACTTCACTAATTGAATAATACTTATACAAAATATATTGTCAATGAAAAATTAGACAATTGTGGGAAAGTGTTTTTTACTAATTATTAATTCTTTTTTGTTTTTCTGATATTTCAAGATAATTTTCAGAAGACATTACCTTTTTATTTGAAAGTTTTTCAATATTTTTCCTTGTATTTCCAGCAACATCTCATCCATCATTAGCATCCTTTTTTAATTTTTTAAAACCCTGAGAATCTCTATCATTTGTGAGTTTTGTAGTAGTAGCTTCTCAAAGCATTGTTAATATTAGTTCCAAATCAGTCATGTGATCCCTAAGATTTTCTTTTTTTAAGCTTTTAAAATCTTTATACTCATCAACTTTCATTCAAAAAGCTCACTGCATAATTTCATTTGTTAAAATAGCATATTCTACACCCTTAGTAGCTCATCTATTAGACCACTCTTCTGTTAAATCTTGACGAACAGCAATTCAACGCAAACGTTTATCAATCCAACTTTTTGAATATCATTTTTTTTCATAAATAGATTTCATTCTCTCTTGAGCTAGCTCAGGATTTTCAATTTCTTGTATTCTTTCATATCATACTTTTGCAAGCCACAATTTAAATGGTTCTGCTTTTTTACTTGGAATAGATTGAATTAATCTAAATATTCATTCTGTATTAGAACAATTCATTTTTTGTTTTCATCATTTTGTAATTATTTCAAGGGTATGTACAATTTGTACCCACCCTTTATTTAATATTTGATCTCTTGTTTTTAATCTTTGTATATATTGTTTAGGATCTTTACTTTCTGTTAAAGCAAAAACAACATCTTCAACTACAAACCACCATTCATTATTATACCAAGTCTTTCTAACTTCTTTTCACTCAAAAATTGCAATTTTTTTATTATTCTCTAAATTTTTTTTCATAATATTTTCATTAATAATTAAATATACACTCATTATATACACATAACAATGTTTTACAAATTTATTTTTCCAAAAAACAATATAGACATTTAAAATAAAACATGTATTATATTCGAAATATTATTAAAATATAAAAAATGAAAACGATTGCTGTTTGAAGTACAAATGAGGATAAAATTTCTGGAATAAAGTTATGACTAGAATCTTTAAAATCATGACAAATAATGGAAAATTTGAATGAGTATCAAATAATGATTAGAAAAGTTATTCAAGAAGAATTTTGATGAGATATAAATGTAAATAGCTTTAAAACTGAATCTGAAGTTAGTGATTTACCAACAAGTCTAAGAGAAACAATGGAGTGAGCAAGAAATAGAGCCATAGATTTAATTGAACAATGAAAAGAAGCTGATTATTATATATGAACTGAATGATGAATTTATACTGAACTGGGTAAAACATTCTTAATTTCTGTTGTTGCAATAATAAGCTCAAGCTGAACAATTGAATACTGAAAATCTAACTCAATTCCTATTAGTAAAAAAGAAGAAAAAAATATAAAAGCATGAATGGATCTTAGTGAAGCTTTTAAAAAAGAACACTTTTCTATACCAAAATGAAGCGTATCTTGAGCATACACAATGTGAAAATTTTCAAGAGAAAAACAATTTTCAGATGCTTTTACTTGAGCTATAATGCCTTTTTGTAATAGTGAGTTTTATTAAAAAGTTATACTATTTAGGTCTTCTATATTTTTTAGCTATACTAACACAAAAACAAATAAAAACAAATAAAAGATTTGCTTTTTTATTATAAAAAAGTTATACTATTTAGGTCTGTAATATTAATTGTAAAATAATATGTTTATAGAAAAAAATAAAAATAGCATTCTTTTAACAAAAAAAATCTTTAATAAAAAGATTTCTATTGCTATTAAAAAAGATATTTCTCCCAATGATATAATTAGATTATCAAAAAAAGAACTATCTATATGGTATAATTTAAACTCTATACATGCATTTGAAAATGAACTTTATAATAAAGAAAAATTTTCAAAATTATTATATAATTCTATTTATTTATCAAATATTCTTCAATCAAATATTCTTCAATCAAATATCAAAAGTATAAAAAACTTAAAAAATAAATATTCAAAATTTCCTATACTATTCATATATGAATCAAATAAAACAGAATGAAGTAAAATTCCTTTACAAGAAGTTGAAAAAATAATATTAAATAAAAAATATAAATATAAAATTAAAAATGAAATTACTGAAGTTGAAAATTCTAAAAAAGCTTGGGATTTTTTAAAAAAAGATTTTGTATTTAACGAAGCAAATATAAAAAGAATTTATCATATACTAACAAAAGATTTATTACAAGAAAATTGATTAAAATACCCTAGAGGATTTAAAAAAATTATTAATACAGTTAATAATTCTCTAACTACAGCTCCAGAAAATGTTAGCTTTGAAATAAACAAATTATTAAAATATTACAAAGAAAATAAAAAAAATATTTTCCCTTTAAAAATGGCTTTTGATTTTCATTTAGAATTTGAAAAAATACATCCATTTGAAAATTGAAACTGAAGAATTTGAAGGCTTTTAATGAATAAAATACTACTCGCAAATAATCTATTACCATTTATTATTTTTTCAGAAAATAGACAATCATATTTTAATGCAATCAAAAGTACAGAAAATAAATGAAGAAAAAAATATTATAAATTTATGTTAAATCAATATGAAAAAAGTATAAATTATTTTTTGAAATAATAATTTTAAAACAACTAAAAAAGAGGTTTGTAGTTACACTACAAACCTCTTTTCGTTTTCCTTTTTACTCCTTTTTGTTATTTATTTTTGTTTTGATTTTCGATCATTCTATTAACTTCACACCACTCTCTGGCATTTTGAAAAATCTTCAACCAGAATGATGTAACCAGATTCTGCATTTCTTCAGGTAACCATGGAAACTGCCATAATTGAAACAGTCTTTCAGGATGCGGCATCATAATTGTATGCCGACCGTCAGCACTGCATAACCCAGCAATACCATATGGTGAACCATTTGGATTAAATGGATAATCTTCAGTTGGGTTTCCATTAGCATCTGCATAAAAAACCGGTACATTTCCATCAAACATTAATTGCTTCATCATAATTTCATCAGCAGAAAATTGCCCTTCACCATGAGCACTCCATATAGGCAATATAGAACCATGCATATCCTTAAACATAATAGATTTGCTTTGAGGTATCTGTAAAGTAGTATACCTGGATTCAAACTTACCAGACTTATTTTTAATAAACCGTGGTCGTTCAGCAAGAGGTATATCAGAAGAAACAGTCATACCAAGTAAAGCACCTAGCTGACATCCATTACATGGAGCAAAAGACCAAGTATCAGATTGATGCTTAAATCTCTCAAATTGAGAGGCAAGCTCAGGATGATTCATAATAGTCATTGCCCAACCTTTAGCTGATTCTGGACAATCGGCATAGGAAAAACCACCAACAGGCACAAGTCCAGTAAAATCATCTAAAAAAGCATCACCTTTCAAAAGGTCAACCATATTAACATCCTGAGGTTCAAATCCAGCCATTTTCAGGACTGAAATCATTTCCTGATCTCCATTACTTCCCTCTTCACGTAAAACAGCAACTTTGAATTTATCATCAGATTCCATAACTTCTTTTGGAGTAGGTTCTGGTTCAAAAGTTAATCTGTACTCGGGATTAGAACGACCAACAGTATTTTTTCGCTCTTCCTCAGCACACATGTTTTTCTGCTGTTTTTCAAGCTGAAAAGAAGTTTCTGACCACCAAGAATACAGATCATCTGTTTTTTCGTTAAATACATACTTGTTATTTACAGATAATCGTATTTTCTTTTCCTTTGTAGTTTTAGCAATATAATTGCATGAAATACCTAGATCCTGTATTTGTGAACGAATAATAGTAGCTGGAAAGACTCTCATACAACCACTTTTAAATTCACTCTCAATCTCCAAGATAATACCACATTCTTCAGCAAACAATTTTTCAATTGGATTGCTTTCATAATTCAAAGTATTCCATTTTGAATCTATACCACAATTACCTGATATAGCCATCTCACAAAGAGTTGTAATTAGGCCACCATCACTAACATCATGGTATGCTAGAATATTATCTGATTCAATCAATTCTTGAATTAAGCAGAATAAACTCTGTAACTTTTCAGGATTATCAACATCTGGACATTCTTTACCAATTTGCCCAAGAGTTTGAGCAAAAGCTGAACCTCCTAAACGAGCCTTACCACCAGATAGATCTACAAAAATAAGTTCACTCTCACCAGGTTTTTTAATATCTGGTGTAATTATCTTTGTAACATCAGGTACTGTAGCATAACCAGAAACAACAGCTGTACGAGGAGACTTTACTAATTCACCATCAACATCTGTTGCCATTGAAAGACTATCCTTACCACCATCAACAGCTAAACCAAGCTTTGGCATAAAATCAGCCATAGCATTAACTGCTTCATACAAAGCAGCACCTTCACCAGGCTTTTTTGGAGCCCACATCCAGTTAACTGAAGCTTTGATATCCTTAATATCAGTAATCTTTGTACACATCATATTCAAAAGCATTTCTGCAACTGATAATCGAATACCTGCTTCAGGATTTGCAATCATACAAATAGGATTAACACCTTGAGATGTAACAGCACCTTTTGTATCAAAGTGAGATAAAGCAGATACAGCAACATTAGACAAAGGTATTTGTAAAGGACCAACACACTGTTGCTGAGCAATAAGTCCACCAACATGTCTATCAACCTTATGTACTAAATATTCCTTTGATCCAACAGATAAAAGCTTAAAAACATCCTTCAATGCATCAACAATTGTTAAATCTGAAGGAATTGTCACAGGTCTTATTCCTAAATGCGTACTATAATCCTCATAAATAGCTTGAGGAAAATCAGCCAAAATTGACTTTAGATTAAAATCTACAGGAGTTGATTCATCACGAGAATCCACAACTACAAAACGACCATCACCTGTCACTTCACCAAGAACCTCACAAGGACATTTTTCCCTTTCACAAATTGACTTAAATTCATCAATCCTATCAAGAGGTATTAAAACACCAATGCGTTCCTGGTATTCACAAACCCAAGTCTCTACTTGTGATAAAGTTGGGTCACCAGAGTTAATCTTTGCAAGATCTACTCTACCTCCAGCTTCTTCAACAAGCTCTTTAAGTACATTCCCAGGACCTCCTGCTCCTTGATCATGAATACTAACAATAGGAGTATTTTGTCCCATTGCATTACAAGCTCTTACAACTCTCCATACTTTATTTTCCATCTCAGCATCATCTCGTTGCACAGCATTGAAATCAAGCTCAGAATCATTTTCACCTTGATGAAGACTGGAAGCAGCTCCACCACCAAAACCAACTCTGTAAGCAGGACCACCTATCTGAACAATAAGATAATCTTTTTCAGCATGACCTTTTTTAGAATGCTTATGTTGCATTTGACCAAGACCACCAGCTAATAAAATAGGCTTTGGATATCCCCAACGTTGTCCATTAGGTAACCTTATATCAAAGTTATAACAAAAACCTTGTGTTAAAGGTTCACCAATTTCATTTCCATAGTTTGAGGCACCATTACTACCTTCAATCAAAACCTGTAATCCTGTAGCCATATTAGCTGGATTATAAAGATCAAGATCTTCTCCAGGCATAGGATATCCTGGAATATGAAGAGTAGAAACACAATAACCAATAGTACCAGAAATAATTTCACTTCCTCGACCAGTAGCTAAACCATCACGGATACGACCACCTGTACCAGTGGCTGCACCAGGAAATGGTGAAATACCTGTGGGAAAGTTGTGAGTTTCAACAGTAAGAGTAATATCATAATCAATCTCCTTAAAATCAAATTCAGTTGTTTTACCAGGATTAATAGGCATTAAGGCATTAGCTACATATCCCCTAATACTACTTGCATTATCATGAAAACCAATAACACTCCTATTAGGATTAGCTTTCAAAGTTGATTTAACCAAGTCAAAAGCAGAAAACTCTTCTTCAACACCATCAATAATAATCTTGGCATTAAACCAACCATGACGTGAGTGTTCACAGTTAGAGTTAAGTAAATCAAATAACTCAACTTCAGTTGGATTACGACCTTCTTCCTTCACAAAATAATTATAGTAAATCTCTTTATCTTGCTGAGTAAAAGAAAGACCTTCTAAAGAATCAAAAGCTTCAATTCCTTTCTCTATAAGAGGAATGATTTTTGTTGGCTTAACTTCAACATCAGTGTCAAAAGAGACAAGTGGTTCTTTATACACCCCTTGTCTAGTTCGGTCACAGTTGGCAATAACAGTTGCATCAACGTCATCTGTAAGATACCTGATAGATCTCTCAACACGAGTGATCTTATCAAGACCTGAATCATGACAAATTGCTACTAACTTTGAAGAAAACGAAGTTGAAAAATTCATAAGTGGCCCAATTTCTACACCTTTTACTTCAGTTATATCCAGAAGTGAAAGTGTAGATATTGCAATTTCATCAAAACCGTCTGTCAAAATAAGACGAAGTTTTTGATACTCATCTTTTGTTAGTTCATCACTAATCTCTACATTACAACAAAACTCTTCATCCTCACCATTCTGAATCCCTTTTACATACAAATTTAATACTTGGCTCATAATTTTACCCCCTCCTAGGTTATTATTTTTGACCAAAATAGTCATATTAGATTTTTCGATTTATGTTAACGAACAAAAAGCTGCATATTTATACCTAAAAATACTTAAAAATCAATTTATTTTATAGACTTATGTTAAAATAATGTTAAAAAATAGTTTTATAGGTTAGTTTTATGCAAAAGAAAAGGCTACACTGAGAATGTAGCCTATATTTAAAACATATATTTTTTTACTTTAATTTTTTATTTTTTTTAACCTCTTTCAAATAATCTTTACCAGTTATTGGATCATTTCAAGTTTGTTCAATTAACTCCTCTCTTGCCTTAAAAGCAACTCAACCTCAATCTTTACTTGCTTTTTTTAATTCTCATAATCATTCAGCATCCCTAGATGTTGTAATATCTGTAGTTGCCTGTTCAGCAAGCATTGTTAATATTAATTCTGTAGGAGTCATTCAATCTCTCAAATTTCATTTATCCATACTTTTAAAATCTTTCCACTCTGAATTTGTCATTCCAGAATAAGCTTTATATATTTCATTTGTTAAAATTCAATATCATTTCTCTCATCATCTATTATCCCATTCATTAGTAAGTCATTTTCTAACAGGAATTCAACGAAGTCTTATATCTATCCATTCTTTTGGATATCATTTCTTTTCATAAGTTTTAATCATTCTTTTCATTGCAAGCTCTGGATCTTCTATTTCTTGAATACGTTCATATCCTACTTTTGCTAACCATTGTTTTAATGGTTCTGCTTTTTTGCTTGGAACAGATTGAATTAATCTAAATATTCATTCTGTATTAGATGACAATATTTTTCTTTTCTTTCAATCCTTTGCTAACATTTCAAGGGGGGTACAAATTGTACCCCAGTTGTTTTTCAATTCTTGATCTCTAGATTTCATCTTTTTAATATACTGTTTTGGATCTAAACTATTTGTTAAAATAAATATAATATCCTCAACAGAAAACCACCATTCATCATTATAAATAATTTTTCTAACTTCTTTCCCTTCAAAAATAGCAATTTTATTATTTTTTATTAATTCTTTTTTCATTTTATTTTAATGTTATTGATTGATATACTCGGATTATATACAATTATTATATAATTGCAAATTTAAATTTAAAAAAGAGGTGTGTAGTTACACTACAAACCTTTTTTTGTTTTTTATTTACTCCTTTTCTTTTTTTTATTTCAATTTATTAAAATTATTATCAAACAAAATTTTAATTTGATTTTGTGCTATTTCTCTTAATAATTCGTATCTTTTTTCTTTTTTTAATCATTGTTTTATAAACTCACCATTAAGATTTTCTAAATTAGCTAAAAGCAATAGTTGTTCTATTGTAGCAAAATCTCTGATGTTTCATTTTTTATCTTTATTATCCTGTCTCCATGTACTAGCAGTTTTTCAAAAAATAATAATATTTAATAAATCTGCTTCATCTGAATAAATATATTTTTTCTTAAAATCTTCTAAACTTGGTATTAAATAATTTTTTATTGAATCTGTTTGAAATTTATAGTTTATCTTTGTTAATTCCCTTTTAACTGACCATTCAAGTGATTTTCATTTTGTTTCAATTTCTTTAAGTCTTTGAAATTCAGTAATTAAATACAGTTTAAACTCAGCAGAAATCCAACTAGCAAATTCAAAAGCTATATCTTTATGTGCATATGTTCATCAATAACGACCTGATTTAGAAATTATTCAAATAGAATTAGTTTTTTCTATCCATTTTTTAGGAGTTAAAACAAAAGCATTTGATCAAGATTCATTTTTAACCGTGTCGAATTCGACACGGTTAAAATTTTTGTTATTTATAATTTCCCATAATCACAAAAATTCAACTGAAAACCTAGTTTTCATCCAATTTTGAATAACATATCTAGGAGCTTCTGGGTTTTTAGACTTAGCAATATCAGTCAAAGAAATATAATCATCTTTATTTTTAGAATACAAAGAAATATCACTTCATTTCACATTTATTATTTTTTTCATATTTTTTTAATTATTTTATATACTCAAGTTATATACGTATAATATATAATTGCAAATTTAAATTCAAAAAAGAGAGACCACGCTAACGCGTAATCTCTCTTTGGTTATGAAATTAAGATTCAAGAAGAACTTCTTGCAGTTGCTTCAAATCAAAATTTCTAATTTGTCTTCGCTGATTCATTTCTTCCTGAGACATCGCAAGATTTTCTCTCACTTGCTTAGGCAAAGAATCAACAATTTCTTTTTCAATATCAGATCCTAATACATCTGTAATAGTATCCATAAACTTCATAGGATGAGCTGTAGAAACAAGAATATTAGCTCCTGAAGTATTTCCATGATTCATATAATATTTGAATGCAGTTGCAGTATGTGGATCAATTATAAGGGAAAACATTTTATAAACCTCAAAAATAATCTTCTTTATCATATCATCAACCACAATATAAACAGATACATTATCTTGGAGCTTAGATAACTGTGAACATGTTAATGAAAACGATCCTTTTTCATCAATCATATATTTCTTAGTTACCTTGGAACCAAACATAAAATACATAGCCCGCTCGAAATTAGAGCTAACAGCTATATCCATAGCTGGAGCAAGTGTTTTCACAGCATCAATTGGCCAATAATTACCTTCATTAACTACTTCTGATAAAATATCATTTTTATTTGTAGCCAATGTAATATAACCGATATTGGCACCCATTTGCTTAGCAATCCAGGCTCCAACCCAATGACCAGAATTACCAGATGGAATTACAATATTTGGAGCAAGATACAAATCTTCAAGCTTTGGATCCAAGGAAACATAACACATATATGCAGCCTGAGCCATAATTCTAAGCCAATTAATTGAATTGATTGAAATCAGTTTAATATTTGATTCTTCCAATTCAACCATAAATACAGGATCATTAAAACATTCTTTAACAAGAGACTGACAATCATCAAAAGTCATTCCCTCCATTGCATAAGCTTGAGCAACATCACCAGAAAAATGAATCATCTGTTGCTCTTGTCCTTCACTTGTTCCATCATGAGGATACAAAATATTTACAAAAAGTTCTTCACTGGCTACATTTGCCATAGCAGCTGGTCCAGTATCACCAGAAGTAGCACCAAGTACAACTCCCTTCAATCCTTTTTGCTTCAAAATATAAGGAATAATTTTTCCCACAATAGCCAAGGCATAATCCTTGAAAGAAAAAGTAGGACCAAAAGAAAGATCAAGCATAAAATTTCTATGTACATCCAGTTGATTAAGTTCAAGACGATTTTCGTGTCTGAAATTTTCATAAGCCTCATGAACTAATACCGCAGCATCACGCATTGGAATAGCATCATCACCTATGAAACCAAATTTATCAAGGAAAACAATCATAACATGCTCAAGACTTTCTCCCTTTAAAATAGAGATTTCATCTCTTGTAAATTTTGGGATTTCTTTCGGCACCCAAAGGCCACCAGATTCAGTTGTTCCTTCAAGTACAACTTCACAAGCGGTTAATTCACGCTTATCAATACCACGAGTATCAACATATTTCATTTCACTTCCTCCTATTTGTAGGTTTTTATTTCTGTTTTTATTTTAGACTAAAAAATTTTAGTAAAATGATTATATAAATGAAATATTAAAAGTCAATACCATCTCTTTTTCAAATATTAAATACAATGAACTAAAGCCACATTGCTCAAAAAAAACAAGGTGGTTTTAACCCCTTGTTATTAATTTTTATTTTTTACCAACTCTTCTTTCCCCTTCCTACTCAACCTCTTAATCCTATACTCCTCTTTTGAAGCCTCTGATCTGGTTTCAAATTTACTTGTATAAATAAGTTTTACAGGTCTTCTCATGCGTGTGTATTTAGCTCATAATCATGAACTATTATGTTCCTCTAGTCTTCTTTCTATATCAACTGTAATACCTGTGTAATAAGTATTATCAGCACACTCTAGGATATAAACTTTCCATTTCATTATTCTTTGATTAGGTCCCTTGCTGGACAATAAAAATCTAGTTTATCTTTTCAAACTTTTCCTATAATATATTCTATTAAATTTTCTTTTTTAACTTCTTCTTGTGTACCTGATTCTATGTCTCTTACTTGGAAAATTCAGCTTCTTGCTTCCATAATTCAAACCATAACTACATATTTTGATCATGATCTGTTTGCTTTAAGCATTTGCTCTTTCATTGAAGGAGTTCAAAGAGAAACTACTGTATTAATTCATGCTTCTCTTGCAGCTATTGATAAAGGTAAAATAACTGTTTTAGCTTCATCTCATAATTGTACAAAAAATAAATCAATTTTGTCCTTGTTTAATATTTTTATATCTCTGTTTTTTAACATTTCTATTATTGCAGAAGTATTGGCATAAAACCCAGTTGCAGCAATATCTTTTTTGTGTCATAATTCTGTTGCAAGTGTGTTATATCTTGCTCATTTACATAATACAGTTCATTTAGCAGTTTTTATTTCCCAAACTGTGTTTGTATTATAATCATTTTTTGCAATAAGCGTATGATCTTCTATATAAGGAATTTCTAATAAATCTAAATATTCTTTTAATTTATTATAATGAGCTTTTGAGTCTTTTTTAAGAAATTTGATCATACTTGGAGCTTGTGAAGCTAATATCTTTTCATCTTCATCCTCTGAAGCTAAAAGTAATATAGGATTTGTTTCAAGTAATTTTAATGATTCTTCAGTAAGATTATGTTTTTTATTTTCATAAAAACTTTGAAGTTCTTCAGAATATTTAATTTTTTCTTTTTCTATTCAAATAGAATTTATACTAATTGAAAAAGTATTTTCTAGTCATATTTTATTTAAACAAATATAATTTAAATAAATAGAAATAGCATCTAATATAGGATCTTTTTCTCAAATAATTTCACCTCAAATTCTTTCTTCTTGAACTCAATTATCATTTAAAAAATGATCCATAAAATAATAATAAATTGGTTGGATTTCATCAAAACATAAATGATTTAAATATGCTTTCATAACACCAATTTCAGAACTTGTTCTAAACTTTCAGTCCTCTAAAATATCAGTAGCTATTCTTCTAAATCAATTTTTACGAAACTCATGACGAAAAACTTTTTTAAGAAAAGTTAAATACTTATGATCATCTGGAAATATATCATTTGTAACTATTACATCTTTTTCTTTTTCTAGAGTACGTTCGTACATATTTTCTCATTTATAAAAAATAAAACATACATCTAATTATACATTAAATATAAAAAAAATTAAAAGTTTTTTTGCTTTTTATTTTTAAAAAGTAAAATATAAAAAATATTTTATAATTGATAAATAAATTTTAATGTTTCAAAATATAAATAAAGAAATATTAATAAGCTTAAATTCGCTTACAAACTATCCTTTCATAGAAAAAATAGTATTATGCTTTTCTGATACACCTATTTTTTTTCTACCTTTATTTTTAGTTTGAATGTGGTTTTATTATTCATACAAAAAAAATAATAACAAAAAAAATAATTTATTATTCATTTTTTATTCTACACTTTTAGCAATATCGTTCAGTTTATTTATACAACAATTAGTTGTAATAGATAGACCAGAAAAAGCTTTAGAGTGAATATGAAAACTTCTTTTAAATCACATTCCTGATGCATCATTCCCTTCTGATCACTCTAGTGTAGGTACTGCATTTTTAATTAGTTTATTTTTTACTTGATATAAAAAAGTTTGATTTTATTTTCTTCCAGCAGTTGTTTTAATGTTATTATCTAGAGTAATGATTTGAGTACACTGGCCTTTAGATATTTTGGCATGAATAACTGTCTGAACAATTTCTAGTATAATAACTTTTAAGTACATAAATAAAATTGCTTTTGTATGAAAAATAAATAAATTTATTATAAAGATAATGAAATATTTAAAGTTGTAACACATAGATAAGAAAAATTCTTACTTACAGTTCATAATATTAATAATAACAAATGAGTAAAAAAAAGAAAATTGCATTAACCGGGTGATATTCAGGATGACATATATTCCCTTTATTATCACTTCGTAATTATTTAAAAGAAGATAATGATTATGACTTTATTTGGGTATGAGAAGAAGATTCATTAGAAGAAGAAATTTCAAAAGAAAATAAAATAAAATTTTTAGATATTCCAGCATGAAAACTTAGAAGATATTTTGACTGGAAGAATTTTTATGAACCCCTTAAAAATCTGACATGAATTTTCTTTGGAATTTATTATATATTAAAATACAAAATAGATATAATATTTTCAAAATGATGATATGTTTCTTTACCTCTTTGTATTGCTTGATTTATTCTTAGAAAAAAAATTTATATTCACGAATCTGATTGCGTTTCATGAATAGCTAATAAAATAATTGAAAAAATAGCTACAAAAGTGTTTTTTACATTTCCAAATGAAAAAATAAAAAATAAAAAGTATTTCCTTTCATGACAAATACTTAATCCTGAACTAATTGATTGAATAACAAATGTAAAACCTGAACAAAATACAAAACTAAACGTATTTGTAATATGATGAAGTCAAGGTTCAACTAGAGTATTTAATGCACTGATAAAAATACTTCCTGATTTTGATTATATAAAATTTGACGTTGTTCTTTGAGAAAAAAATACTCATTTAAAAAGTGATTTTTTAAAATTTTCAAATGTAAAAGTTCATGATTTTTTGACACAAAGAAAAATATGAACTATTTTAAAAAAATCTGACATAGCTATAACTAGATGATGAGCAACTACTCTTTGGGAGCTAAATATGTTTTGAATTCATTCAATAATTATCCCATTAACTGAAAGTGCCTGAGATCATCAAACAATTAATGCTAATTATTTTCAGGAAAAATATTGAAGTGATGTACTTGACGAAAATCATAACTTAGAAATAGAATTATTTAGAAAATTAAAAAAATATGCTAATTTAAGAAAAAATTGATTAAATTTAGAATGATTCTTTAGTTCATTGAAAATAATTAAAGAAGAAATTAAGTAAGACCTATTAAAGGTCTTTTTTTTTGCACTAAAAAAAAATATATGATAAAATAATATATATAATTTAATAATATATATATTATGGAACAATGGTTCGCTAAAAGAGCAAATGTAAAATATGAAATACTAGCTTTTAGTATTTTGACAATAATAGCTTGGGTATTCTTTTTTAAATGAGGTAATTCAAATATATATTTATTTGTAGCTGCAATCCTGTGATTGTATATGGCAATAAATATATGATCAAATGATGTAGCTAATAATATGTGACCCGCTGTTTGATCAAAAGCAATTACTATTAAATGAGCAATAATGATTGCGGTAATATTTGAAGCTCTTTGAGTAATACTAGCCTGAGGAGATGTAGTTAATACAATATCAAAATGAATAATTGATCCATCTCTAATAAATAATACTATGCAATTTATTGCAATAATGATGGCCACTCTAGCATGAGCTGCTATTTGGGTAAATACTGCTACTTACTTTAAAGCTCCTGTTTCAACAACTCACTCAGTTGTGTGATGATTAATTTGAGCATGAATAACTGCTGTTTGAGTAAATATAGTAGATTGGTATCAAGTATGAATGATAGCTGCAAGTTGGTTAATATCTCCACTTATGTGATGAATATTTGCAGTAATTTTATCACTTTCTATTAGAAAAAATATTTTAAAACAAGATGATAGATGAGAAGCTGCTAAAGTATGGGTTCCTATTTATATATGAATAATGGTTTGGGCTTTTTCTAGTTACCTTATGTTAAAATGATTAAAACAAGTATTAAGTTGAACTAGTTTTGCAATGCTATTAAGAACTGAAATTGCAATATTTGTATGATATGTATTAGCTCTTTTAACATTTATATCTTTAAGAGTATATTATAAAAAACAATCTGCATATTTTAAAAATTCTAAAAAATTTATAAATAGATTATTTAATGTACCTTTAATATTTGCTGTATGACTATTATCATTTGCACACTGAGCAAATGATGTTGCAAATGCAATTTGACCTCTTGCTGCAATTAGTGATGCAATAAAAAACAACTGAGTTTCATCAAAAGTTTGAATTGAAATGTGGGTTATGATAATTTGAGCTGCATGACTTGTACTCGGATTAAGTGTATATTGAGCAAGGTTAATAAAGACTGTATGATCTGAAATAACTAAATTAAACCAAATAAGAGCTTATTGTGTTGCATTATCTGCTGCAGTGACAGTAATCATAGCTTCTAAGCTATGATTACCAGTTAGTTCTACGCATATTGCTCTTGGTTGAGTATTTTGAATATGATTACTTAGAGAACAAATAAAAAGAAGAAGTTGAAAAACAAAAGATTATATTGAAAAATGAATGATAAAAAATATTGCTTTAGCTTGGGTTGTTACACTTCCTGTATCATGAGTTATAGCAGGAATATCATACTTGATAATTATGAAATTATCATAAATAAAAAAAATGCCTATTTTTTGACTAGGCAAAAAAGATATGATAAAATATTTATATAAAAAATAACTAGTACAAAAAAATGTGAACTAAATATACTTCTAAATTACAAGACTTTAAAACTATCAGTTTAACTGAGCTTAATTCTAAAGCTAGTTTTTTAAAGAGGATTGATAAAAAATATTTACTTAGTTATAATCAATTAAAAAATATTATAGATGAGTTGATTGAAGATTTTTCTATTTTAGAAATAAATGGTAGAAAGATTTTTTCATATGATAATATTTATATGGATACAAAAGATTATCTTTTTTACAAACAACATCAAGAAAAGAAAAAAACAAGAACAAAAGTTAGAACTAGGTACTATGTAAATTCAAACTTAGCATTTTTTGAGTTTAAACAAAAAAGAAAATGAGTAACCAATAAATACAGATATGACTTCCCTTCTGAGGAACATGGTTTTATGACAAGATGAAAAAAAAGATTTTTTGAATGAGTTTGGCAAAGTATTTATGAAAATAAAAAAATACCAAAAATAACTCCATCAATAGAAACTAAATATGAAAGAATAACTTTAGTAAAAAATGATTGATCTGAAAGATTAACAATTGACTACAATGTAAGAACAGTAGACTTAAGAGACAAAAATCATAAAGAAGTAGACTTAAAAAACTTAGTAATAGTAGAAAGCAAATCACTATCTAAAAAATGCTCTAGTTCAAAGATAATGAAGAAACACTGACACAAAAAAACTAAGTCTTGCAGTAAATATTCTCTATGAGTAATATACTCAGGATTAGCAAAAAAATACGACACTTTTGCTGATACAATGAGACAAATAAAAAAAATCAGAATGGAAACAGTTAGAAATAGAAAAAGAGTTTCAAGAATATTAAAAAATAAACAAACCTGAAGCTTCAAAAGAAAGAAATTAACAATAAAAAAATAAATCATTTGCATAATAAAAAAAAATAACTAAAAAAGATTAGTTATTTTTTTAATTTCTTATTTTTTATGAGTCATAAATTTCTAAAAAAAATTAATAAAGCTAAGTTAAAAATTTTTCCTTTTTTGAAATGGTTTCCTGAATTAAAAAATAAAAAAGTACTTAAGGCTGATATAATTTCTTGAATTACAGTAGCTTTAGTACTTATTCCTCAATCTATGGCCTATGCTCAACTAGCATGACTTGAGGCTTATTACTGATTATATGCTTCTTTCCTACCAGTTATGATAGCATCACTATGGTGAAGTTCAAGACAACTTGCTACTTGACCAGTTGCAATCGTATCACTTCTTACAGCTTCAACTTTGGAATGATTAGCAACTTCTGGTCCTACCCAATATGCTGTATATGCTGCAATTATAGCACTAGTAGTTTGAATTATTCAATTTTCAATGTGAATATTTAAAATGTGAAAATTAGTTGATTTCTTATCTCATCCAGTAATCGTTGGTTTCACAAATGCTGCAGCAATAATCATTTGAGCTTCTCAATTAAATAAAATATTTTGATTAAAATTTGGTCAAACACTTAGCACTTGAGCTATTTTAGAAAAAGCTCCTCATAATTATGAACAAATAATGGATGTATTTAGTGCATCTATAACTGACACTCACGCTCTTAGTTTATTATTCTGAGCTGGTAGTATTTTGATAATTATGTACATAAAAACATATTTCAAAAAATTACCTTGAGTATTAATAGTAGTAGTAATTTTCACATTACTTTCATGGTATATAGGTTATGAAGGTTTATGATGAGCAGTCGTTTGAACTATACCATCATGATTACCAAGCTTTGATTTTCCTTTAAGTGAATTTTCATTACAAGAAATCAAAGAAATTTTATGAAAAATATTAATGCCAGCTTTAACAATAGCTATTATATGATTTGCAGAAGCAATTAGTGTTGCAAAAGCTATGGCATCACAATCAAAACAAGGAATCTCTTCAAATAAAGAATTAATTGGTCAATGATTATCAAATATGGTAGCTTCAGTTAATCATGGTTATGCCGTAAGTTGATCTTTTTCTAGTAGTGCTGTTAATTTCTCTTCTTGAGCAAAAACAGGTTTCTCTTCAGTTGTAACATGAATATTAGTTGCTGTTACTTTACTATTTTTAACACCATTATTATATCACTTACCTCAAGCAACTTTAGCTGCTGTTATAATGGTTGCTGTCGCAGGGTTAATAAAAATTAAGCCTATAATTGATGCATGGCAAGTTCAAAAGCATGATTGATTAATATCTATAGTTGTATTTATTGCAACTTTATTATCTGCACCTCACTTAGAACAATGACTAATATTTTGAGTTTCATTATCACTATTTTTCTTCATTTACCGTTCAATGAAACCAAGATTTGTTGAGTTTTCATTATATGGTAATAAACTAAAAGACTCTGAAATTTATAGCTTAAAAACAAGTAAAGATGTATGATTCTACTGATTTAAATGACCACTATACTTTGCAAATGCTTGATATTTTGAAGGAAAATTATTAAAATCAATAGCATCTAAAAAAGATATGAAACTTTTAATCCTAGATTTTGAATGAATATCAGAAGTTGATTCTTCTTGATTAGAAGTTATAGAAAACATGGTTGATTGAGTACAAAAAGCCTGAATAAAAGTACTATTCACTAGAATCAAAAGACCAATCTTCAAAGCTTTTGAAAGAGTATGATACTTAGAACACTTCCCTAAAGAACATATCTTCCTAAAAAGCAGACAAGACGCTTTAGACTATGCTGAAAAAACTCTTAAACTAGACATAGACACAAAACCATTCCACAAAGAAATATTTGACGAAAGAAAACTAAAATCAAAATGAATCAAATTCGAAAAATGATTCAAATGAAATATCAAAAAACTAAAAAGAATTCTAGATAAAATAAGACAAAAAGATTTGAGTTAGGATTTAATAATAATGTCAACAGAGGGCTTTAGCCCTTTGATATAAAAAAATAAATTAGTATTTAACTAATTTATTTTTTTATTTATAAATCATAGCTCATTTATTACCTTCAATATAAACCTTATGTTTTCAACTAATTTTTAGGTTTGAATCTATATCACAAAAAATAACAGGAATTCAGCATTCTCTTATTATCATAAGTGCATGCGTTCAGAGTCATTTAAATCAACTAATTGCAATTCATCTTAGATTTGAAAAATCATTTTTATGAATTTCAGGAAAACTCATTAATTTTTCAATAGTAATAAAATATCAATTATTTGCTCTTTTTTCTAATTCAATCATTTGTTTATATATAGAATTGTCATCCAGTGATTTAATTGTTAAACCATGTTCTTCTGTTCTAATTGGTTCAATGCTAATTATATCTATTTCTTCATTATCAATATATCACATACTAGAAATTATGTCATTTTTTCATAACAATACTTCTCATACTAATTGTTCATTTGGTCGTTTTATGTTATCAGGTTTTACAAAATTTGAAATTGTTTTTCTAGACTGTAAAATATAAATATCTCAATTATTAACTACAAATTCTAGTTCTAATGAATTTCAATATTTATGTTCTAAAGCTGTATAAATACATGCAATTTTTTTATATTGATCTTGTGAAAAAGGTAAAAAATTAATATTTTTCAATCATCCACTATTATTAAAATCATCATAACACATATTTACTTTAATACCTCATTCCCTTAACACATCACTTTCATATAATGCTTCTAAATGATATCTAATTTTTCATTCACTATTTATTCCCGCAACTCACGTTTGTTTGTAATAATTAAAATCTCAAGGTTGATTTTCATAACCTAATATTTTTCAATTATCTTTTTGTACATCTGCGACAATTTCTTGATTAGTTGTACTAGTTACAGATGTTGGCATTCATTTAACTCATTTTATTCTTATAAATGAATCATCTACTAAATCATCAGCAGTTACAACTCATCCACCATCTGGATAAAATAATTTCTCCACACTTCATTCTTTTTTTCTCATTGGTAAATAAACAGGTCATTCAAGAAAATTTGAGATAGGTTTATCAAATCATATATCATTATATTTCTCTCACTCAACATCCATAACGACTATTCACATAATTACTTCATCATCTAAATTTCTTTGTTTTTGATAATCATCAACTTTTTCACTTTTCGAACTTTCTAATACCTTTATAACTTCTAATTTAAAGGATTCAAAATCATCAGTAGCACAAAATCAAGTATAAAATATTCCTGGATAATTATATTTTCATCAGTCTTCTACATTAGCTGATGATCTAATAGCAATAAATTTTGAATTAGAAAATTTATCAAAAATTTCTTTCAAATACTCTTCTTCTTCAGGTTTTAATATTACTTCATTGATATCACCCAAAAAATTATCAACTTGTTTTTCTAAATCATAACTACATTCATAACTATATGCCATATCATCATAACGATCTCAGCTTCCAGATTTTCACATAAGCTCTTCATAAGTTTTTTCTTTTATATATCATAATTTAAATAAAATATCTGTATTAAATTTTTTAATAAATCAATCAATACTAGTTGAAGAATATTCATATTTTTCTCAATCATCTCAAATATAAAAAAAATCAATTGATTCTTCATTAATTTCAGTTGAATGAAAATCATATCAATTAATATCACAATATAATTCAAGTAATATAGAATATTTATTTTTTAATTCTTCTAAAGTAATTTTTTTCAAAACAGCTTTAGTAACATCAATATTTGTTTTTAGAAATTTTTCTACACTTGTTTTCTTCTTATTATTATCTTCAACATCAATTTCATTTAAAAAATTACTAAAATCACTTTCACTTTTAAACTGCTCATCATCATTTCAAACATTAAATAACTTTTTATAAAAATCTGTAGATATTAATTCTGTATGAGGCACTTTGAATCATAACTCATTAGATAATTCTATTAACAATAAAGTATTATATCACTTTCATCATAATAATTGTATTAATTCCTTTTCCCTTTCTAACAATAAATTAAAAGAATCTGAAAGTGTCTCTTTTGATTGTTGTGATACTAACTGTAATATTTCACCTACCTCTGGTAATTTTTTTTCTAATTTATCCAAGATATTTTGTTGTACTTCTAGCATATTTTATTTATAATTAATTACTAATTATAATATAAGTAATATATAAATAATGTCAATCAAAAAACTTAATCAATAACCTTAACCTCTTTATTCAAAAAATCTTTTATTAATTCTTTTAAATATTCTCTATTTTTTGGTTGAATATATCATATAACAGCTCATAATTTATTTTCAACTTTTTCTAAATCAAATAATCAGTCTTTCGTAAAAAAATCTTTGGCAAAGTATTTGTTAGGAATATCATTTTGCTCTTTATATTCTATTGCTTTTACTCAAAATAATTCTAGATAAATAAGATTTGTCATTTCTCAGTATGTGTTTCAAAGTTCTTTGTTGTTTTCCTGTTTTAATTTTTTCATAAAAGAAAGTTCTCAAATGGATCTTGTGAATTCACTTCTAGTTTCAATACTTTTTCATTTTCTAAATACAAGTCTTAAAAACTCATCTTTTATATCAAAAATAAATCTTCTATATAAATCTCAACTATCTCATTTTGTTAAAACAGCACAATATTCTCATGCTCTTAAAGTTAAGATATAGTCTATTTCCTTAACTGGAATTTCACCAATATTTCATCATCTCTTTGCCTTTTGGGATTTTCCCCTTCAGGCAAAACTTGGCTTATTAGAAATATCTTTAATTATCTGTTTTTCTTTTTTCTCATAATCAACATTATCCTTCAATCTTGATAAGTTTGATACACTTTTCCACCATTCCCTAAATGGTTGTGGTTTTCAAGTTCTTGTTAAAGGATTTAATAATTTCCATAATCATTTTGCTGAAACTCATGTTCAAAATCATTCTTCATCAATATCTAAATCATTCAAATATATAAATAATCCAGCTAATTGTTTTACTTCTGCATCTGTATATTTCTTTGTAACTTCTATTGCTTTCACAATCATACTATATCATTTTTTCATATTTTTGTTTTGTATTTAATAAAATATTATATTTAAAGTTTTAATTAATTTTAAATATATACTTATTATATACATAAGTATATTTGTTGCAACAAAAAAACTACCATAAATCTCTTTACAATAGTTTTTATTTTTTTTATAACCAACTATACTCTATCCCATAATGAGCAAATAATTTTCTTGATCCCCATTTTTCTATTTGGTGGTCTTGTAAATCTAGTTTTTTGATCATATCATTAATTTCTTCAGTGGTATGTGCTTCGATTTCCATAAGTGGTGGGATTGTGTTTTGGTAATCATCTATATCAAATTCAAATCATTCCATAGCATAGCTTATTCTATATTTTTTCTTTTCTCTTGTTTCTGTCATTCAGTATTTTTCAAGTACTTTTTTAAAACTTTCTACATCAGTTATTTCTCTTTCTCCTTCATCTGCTATTTTAAAACCTTCTTCCCCTCATTCCTTTTTTTTGTTTCTTTTTCTTTTTATAGTATACATGTGAATATCTCATTTTTTTCTAACTCTAAAAAGTCTTTTATTATCTTCCATTTTGTGAGAATTTTCTTCATCGTGAGGAAAATCATAATACACATCATGAATAAAACCATCAAAAGTTTTTTTAGCTCCTATTGCCTCCAATTTTTTTTCAAGTTCAGATACATCCACATCAAGGATTTTTATTTCTTTTTCTAACATTTTTTTTAGTTAAATTATATTAAAGTAATTATACCACTTATTTAAATATATTAAAAATATTTATTTATTTCCTTTATTCAATAATACTCTTTTAGTCTTCTATATCAATATTTTACTGACTTATGTTTTTCTAATCATAATTTCGTTTTCCACTCTTGTATTTTTTCCTTATTATTTGCCTCTATTTCTAATAATCTAGGAACTCATAAATATTTATCAAATTCAAAATGTACTCAATCTAATTCATATGATATTCTATGTTTTACATATGTTTTTCATTCTATTTGTTTTAATCAAATATTTTCTAAAATATTAATAAAACTATCTATATCATCTATTACTAATTCTAATTCTAAATCTCTAGAAGTTAAATCCCTATTTTGATTTATTCTTTTTTTCAAAGTTAATAAATATTTATCTCAAACTTGTCTAATCCTTAATATAATACCATTTTTTTTAAATAACATATTTCAAAAATCATATCTGTTATCAACAATTACTCAATCAAAAATTTCCTCAGCTCATAAATTTAATAATTTTTGTGTAACACCAATAAAATTAACTTCTAGTATTTTTTCTTCTACTTCATGAGAAACTTTTTTGTTATTTTCAAGTATAAATTCAATACTTTCTTTTACTTTATCTTTAATTGAATTTAATTTTGAATTAGCAACAACTCATTGAATCAATTTTTGTTCAAATCATATTGTTTCTAAAAAATTACTTAAATATTTACTCATAGTTGTTCTTTTAAAGTAAAATACATAGTAATTATACCATATATTTTAATATGATGTCAAATATATATAAGTATGACCTCGTAGAGAGTATAATACATTTTGTGTATCGTTGGAAATATCCAATGCACAATTT
>CAZGNU010000021.1:0-7469 GCA_964527325.1 uncultured Candidatus Peribacteria bacterium
AACAATTATTAAATAGAATATATCAAAAAATATCTCCTTGAAAAGAAAGAAAAGAAGAAAAAATAAAAATAATTCTTTTAACAAACTTTTTTACTTACGATATATCAGAAAAAGAAAATGTTCGTAAACAAATTAAAAGAATATATAACTGAACAACTCCAAAACAAGATTTCTTTAAAAATAAAGTTGATTATTTTAGATCTATTACTTTAGAAAATCCTGAAATATTAGAAAATCTAGATGTTCATGAAAACATAACTATTAAAGAAAAAGAAGATATTGTAAATCCAAATTTTGCTTGATTTTCTACAGAATATCAATCTGTTGCTTTAAAAACATTACCTGTAGAAGAAAATAATACAGAAAAAGAAAATTGAGAAAAACCTCAACCTTGAATTCCTTCTCCTTCCAAGGAGAAGGAGGTTGCAGATTCAATAGAAGAAAAAAACTCAAAAACTAAACTTAGCCCATCTCTTAGAGAATTCTGAATAGATACTTTTAATGATAATACTATTTGCAATAGCATACATAAATTAGAAAATTTAAAATGAAACGAAAATTCTCCTTTAAAAGTATTTTTAAATAGACTGTGTAATATTATAAAAGAAAATAATATTTCAAAATGATGAAGAACTAATAAAAGTATTTTGGCTCATTATCTTAGCAATGAAAATATTACTATAACATCTAATAGATCAATGATAAAAGATATTTATAATCATTGAAAACCATTTTGATTAAAAGCTATAAGAACAAGACTAGAATTAATAAAAACTCTTATTTTAAAAAACTATACTTTACCAAAACA
Source organism: uncultured Candidatus Peribacteria bacterium (assembly GCA_964527325.1). Lineage (GTDB taxonomy): Bacteria > Patescibacteriota > Gracilibacteria > BD1-5 > UBA6164 > UBA6164. Next base: position 809 of record CAZGNU010000021.1, read on the forward strand.
ACAAGATAAACAAGAGGAAAGTAATACTGAAACAAACATAAATCAAAAAACTGAACAAGAAACTACTTCAGAAAATAATAACAAAAAATCTTCTCCAGAGAAAAGTGAAAAAATTTTAAATCCATTTTTTAAGGAATTCTGAATAAATACCACTAGTAATGAAAGTATATCTCATCATATTTCTCATTTAGGTTTTAAAAAACTAAAATTATTTTTTAAAAGAATACATAATGTTATAAAAATAAAAAAACTAGATAAATGATGAGATAAAGAACTAACCGTTTTAGCAAACTATTTAAGTTTAAGTAATTATGATTACTTAATAACACTTAATACAATTAAGGATATTTTTTCAGAAAAGAAATATCCTTCAAGACATTTTTACTTACAAAGAATAGATTTAATAAAAAAATTACTTTTTGAAAATCAAAAAAATACTATGAAACTTCCTAGTTTTATAAAATCAGGAAATACAAGTATTTATAGAAACACTCATCCATTATTCAAAAAATGTTCTGATGAAGAATGGAAAGATTTCATTAATGATGTAAACAATTGAGATTTTTCAATTTCAGATTTGTTAAAATTTAAATGAAATAATAAAAAACAAATTTGAAGTACTATAAAAAGAAAAAGTTGATCTTCATTTGGTCGCTAAAAAGCTGAGATTACTCAGCTCTTTCATAAACCCAAAAACTATACTCAATTCCAACTTCATTTTCATAATCAGTATAAGATTCAACCGTAAATTCTTTAGGTATTCAATCAAAAAACACATCACAATTAAAATCTCATTTTACTTTTGTTAAATATATCTTATCCAGCATTGGATTATCTAAAACACTATTATATAATTGTGCTCACCCAATAATAAACACATTTTCTATATTTTCTTTTGATTCAAGTTCAGATAAACAATGTTCAAGTGAATTAAAATACAATACAAAATCATCTATTTTTGATCATATATCATCATTTTTTATACTCCTAGAAAGTATACAATTCACTCTTTCTGGTAATGGCCTATATTTACTAGGAATTGATTCCCGTGTTTTTCTTCACATTACAACTGCATTTAATTTTCATAAATCAGTTGTTTCTGTCGTTATTTTCTTGAAATATTTCATATCAGCAGATATTCTCCAAGCTAAATCATTATTTTTTCAAAGTCAGTTTTTTTCATCAACTGCTAGTATTATACTAAATTTCATTTTTTAAAGTTAATTATTGAAGTTCATCCCCTTTAAGAAAGGGGATTATAGGGGAATTTTATACAGCAACAGGAGCAACAATTCTATCATGTGAATCATATCAAACTAATTCAAAATCATCCCATTCTAATTTTTCAATATCTTCTAAAGTTTTTATATCTTTTAAAATATTTAACTCTGGTAATTTTTTAGGTTCTCTTGATAATTGTAATTCTACTTGTTCCACATGATTATTATAGATATGTGCATCTCAAAGCGTATGAGTAAAAGTTCAAGGTTTTAATCATGTAATTTTTGCAATTAACAAAAGTAGAGTAGAATATGAAGCAATATTAAATGGAACTCATAAAAACATATCAGCACTTCTTTGATATAGTTGTAAATTTAATTTATTGTTTGTTGTATCAACATTAAATTGAAAAAAAGCATGGCAAGGAGGTAATAACATTTTATCTATTTGTACTGGATTCCAAGCAGACACTATTATTCTTCTATTTGTTGGATTAGTTTTGATTTGATTAATAGCTTCTTTTATTTGATCAGCTCACTGACTATTAAAATTTCTCCATTGATGACCATAAACTGGACCTAGATCTCACCACTTCACTACAAAATCATCATCAGCAGGTAATTCTCTTATTTTTTCAACAAACCTAGCTTTTTCTTCATGCCAAGCATCACTATATTTAGGAAATTCCTCTCACAAGTCATTAGAATCTATATAATTTTGAAAAGGCCATTCATCCCATATTTTTACATTTCTATCTACAAGATATTTTATATTAGTTTCTCATCTTAAAAGCCAAATAAGTTCAACAACTATTCATCTTAAAAAAGTCTTTTTTGTGGTTACAAGAGGGAATCAGTCCTTTAAATTATATTTAGCTTGCATCCCAAAAAGTCATCTAACACCAGTACCAGTTCTATCATCCTTTCAAATTCAATTTTCCTTAATATTTCTTAGTAAATCTAGATATTGCTTCATAAATTTTATTATTAATTATAATTATTTTTTAGTATATAATTAAAAGTAAAATATTCAATATTTATTTTAACTAAAATACTTTTGCAAAAAGAATATATATCAATAAAATATACGCGAATTTTAAATTACAAAAAATATAAAAAAATGCCGAAAAAGAAATTACCTAAAAAACCAATAATAAAAATAGTTACATGAAATAAAAACAACAAAAACAATAATAATTTTAAACCATTATTATTACTTGTAGCAATTTCACTAATCATTGTTTTATTGTTACCATACATAAAAAATAATGAAACTTATATAGATAATAATATTTGACTAAATGAGTTGGAATCTAATTTTTTGGATTGACAATACAAGGAAATACTTATTGATTGAAATAAGGCTATTGCTACATTAAGTTGAGGTATAGATGGTTCAAAAATTAAAAGAGATATAATTATTTTACCAAAAAATGATTCAATAAATGATTTAGGATTAAAAAACCCTGAAATAAAGACATCAATTTTAGTAAAAGATAAAACAAATGAAGAATTTTGGGCAGAATTTTTACCTACACTATTAATGATATGATTATTTTTAGTCGTATGATTTATTTTAATTTCCAGAATGTGATGAGTAGCAAATAATGCTATGACTTTTTGAAAATCAAGAGCAAAATTATACGATAAAGAAAAAGACAAAGTATTATTCAAAGATGTAGCATGAGCAGAAGAAGAAAAAGAAGAATTAGCTGAAGTGGTACAATTTCTAAAAAATCCTAAAAAATTTAAAGATATATGAGCTAAAATACCTAGATGAACTCTACTTGTATGACCTCCATGAACAGGTAAAACAATGTTAGCTAGAGCTGTAGCAGGGGAGAGCGATGTACCATTTTTAAGTATTTCTGGTTCAGAATTTGTTGAAATGTTTGTATGAGTAGGTGCTTCAAGAGTAAGAGATTTATTTGAAAATGCTAAAAAAATTGCTCCTGCAATAATATTTATTGATGAAATAGATGCAATAGGGAAGAAAAGATGACCTGGTACTGGATGATGACACGACGAAAGAGAACAAACATTAAATCAAATACTTACAGAAATGGACTGATTCAGTAATGATACAAATGTAATAGTTATGTGAGCAACAAATAGAGCAGATGTACTTGATAAAGCACTACTTAGACCTGGTAGATTCGATAGAAAAATTACTGTTAATTTACCTAACCTAATTGACAGAGAAAAAATATTAGAAATCCATGCAACAACAAGAAAAGTATCTAAAAATGTTGATTATAAATCACTAGCATCAAAAACTGTTTGATTTTCATGAGCAGACCTTGGTAATCTAATAAATGAATCCGCAATAATTAGTGCTAGAAATAATGAAAAAGAAGTATCTGAAGCTAGAATAACAGAAGCATTTGAAAGGCTAGTAATGTGATTAAGAAAAAAATCACAAATAATGAATGATGAAGAGAAAAAAATCACAGCATATCATGAGGTATGACATGCTCTTGTAGGGAAAATATTACCAAATACTGACCCTGTTCATAAGGTTTCCATAGTTTCTAGATGATGAGCATTATGAGTTACATGGTTTTTACCAGAACGAGATAAATTACTCGTTTCAAAGGCTAAATATATTGATGAATTAGCTACTTTATACTGAGGTAGAGCTGCTGAAGAAATATTTATGTGAAAAGAATTCATTACAACATGAGCATCAAACGATATTGAAAAGGCTACAAGTATTGCTCGTGAAATGGTAATGAGATATTGAATGTATGAAGAAATAGGTAGAGAAAATTTTGCTTGAGACAGATCAAGTATGAATCATTTATGAGTACATGAAGAAAAAAATATTTCAGAAAAAGCAAAAGAAAAAATTGATTCTAAAATAAAAGAAATTCTTGATGATGCATATCAAACTGCGTTAAAAACAATAAAGTCAAACAAAGATCTACATGAAAAAATAACAATTGATCTACTTGAAAAAGAAGAAATAAACAAAGAAGAATTTGAAAAATATTTTATCTAATTACATTTTTAAAAAATGCATGAAATAATTACTATGATAGTTAACTTTGCTTCAGAATTATGATATACTGGTATATTCATAATGATGGTTATAGAATCATCTTTCATACCTTTTCCTTCTGAAGTAGCAATGATACCAGCATGATATCTTGCAAGTATATGAGAAATGGATTTTTCTGTAGCCTTATTAGTATGAACTATTTGAGCCATTATTTGAGCAACTATTAATTATCTTTTATGATATTATTTATGATCAAAAGTAATTCATAAACTTATTGCTAAATATTGAAAATATGTTTTGATAACAAAAAATCACTATCATGAAACTGAAGTATATTTTGAAAAACATTGAGCTATAACAACATTTTTAGCTAGATTTATTAGTGTAGTTAGACAACTAATAAGTCTACCTGCTTGAGTTTTTAAAATGAACCCTGCAAAGTTCTTATTTTATACAGGTTTATGAGCATGATTATGGAATTTAATTCTAATGATGGTATGATATATTGCATGAGAAAATAAAGAGTTAATTGCAAAATATTCATTTGAAATATTAATTGGTTCAGTTCTCTTTATAATAATTATTGCAAATATTTACTACTATTTACACAGAAAGAAAAATGACGAAATCTAGAACAATTTTCATCTGAGACGTACATGGATGTTATGATGAACTAAAACTTCTATTAAAAAAACTAAATATCCAAAAAGAGGATAAAGTTTTTTTCACATGAGACATGATAAATAAATGACCAAAGTCCTTCAAAGTAATTAAATTATTATACAAAAACAAAGAACAATTTAAATGTGTAAAATGAAATAGTGAAGTAGATTTTTTAGAATGGTTAGATTGAAAATCTAAAATTAAAGATAATAGATTTATTGAGTTAAATAATAAAATCAAAGAAAAATGACCGAAAAAATATATTAAATATATTAGGGATTTACCACTTTTTATTGATGATAGAAAATTTACCTTATTACATTGAGGAATCATACCAAACATTGATCTAAAAAACCATAATGCTAATCAAATAACAAGATTAACAGAATACAATTGAAAACCCTGGTATAATTATTATGCTTGAACAAAAAAAATAATATACTGACATTGGGCAAAAGACTGACTTCAGACTAACAATAAAACAATATGACTTGATACATGATGTGTATATTGAAAAGCCTTAACAGCACATATATTAGAAACAGGTGATTTCATACAACAAACAGCCTTAAATATATACATTAATCCGTATGTAATCAAAAAAAGTATATTTCAAAAATTATTTTGAGTTTAAAAAAAATGAAATTAGAAAAATTAAAAAATTATAAGAATAAAAATATTGCAATATTGTGATATTGAAAAGAAGGGAAGTCTAGTTTAGACTTTCTTTTAAGGTTGGGTTTTGAAAACATTACTGTACTTGATAAAAAACCTCATCCTTGAATTCCTTCTCCTTTGGAGGAGAAGGAGACTACAAAAACAAATTTTATATCATGAGAAAAATATTTAGATAATTTATGAAAATTTGATTTGATTTTTAAAAGCCCTTGAATATCACCATATAATGATAAAATAGCTCCATATAAAGAAAAATTAACAACTCAATCACAAATATTTTTTGATAATTATGAATGAAAAATCATATGAATAACTTGAACAAAATGAAAATCAACAACAGCAACTCTTATATACGAAACTCTTAAAAATATCTGATACGATACTAAATTAGTTGGAAACATATGAACTCCTGTTTTAGATGAGATTGATATTATAAATAATGAAACTCATGACTTTATTGTTTATGAATTATCAAGCTATATGCTAGAATGACTTAAATTAAGTCCATATATCTGAGTTATAAATAATATTTATGATTGTCACCTAGATTGGCACTTATGAAGAAAAAACTATCAAAACGCAAAATATTGAGTAATTAATGATGCAGAATATAAATTAATTAATTATGAACTAAAATGTAGGGGTAACCCTTGTGGTTACCCTAATAATTCAATATATCATTTCTGAGAAAATGGAAATTATTATTTTAAAAACTGATTGTTCTATAAAAATGAACAAGTAGTTTTTAAAGATGAAAATATCGCACTACAATGAGAACACAACAGAAAAAATATAACAGTTATTTTATGAGTTTTAGATATAATAGATTCAAATAAGCTTACTGAAAATATTAAAAAATTTAAAAAAGTTTTATCTACTTTTACTGGATTACCGCATAGAATTCAGAATATTTGAGAATATAACTGAATTACTTTTATTGATGATGCTATTGCAACAACTCCAGAATCAACTATTGCAGCACTAAAAACATACGAACACAATATTTGAACAATCCTTTTATGATGACAAGATTCAGGATTTGAATTCTCTAAATTAAGAAAAACTCTTGAGCAATATAAAATAGAAAATGTAGTTTTAT
>CAZGNU010000021.1:7479-19697 GCA_964527325.1 uncultured Candidatus Peribacteria bacterium
AACAGATTTTCTGAGACCTTAGTAAATATAATTACGAAACAGTTTTTAATTTAGAATGAAATTATTCACCGAAAATTTTAAAAACAAAATCAATGAAATCAGCAATTGAATTTGCATTCAATAATACACATCATTGAAAAATTTGTATTTTATCAAATGCTGCACCAAGTTTTAGTTTATGGAGTTGATATATTGAAAAATGAACTGAATTTCAAAATGAAGTAAAAAAACAATATAGGCAAATGATAACTTGATACTTTCTGTCATAAAAAAACGATATAAGTGCTTAAAACGCAATATTTTGATTTCTACCAAAGGTGAGACCTATTTTAAGCCAATATTAAAATTAACTATTTTATAAAAAAGACTACAATATAACAATATAGTCTTTTTTATATTTAATACAGAAAAAGAGAATTATAATAAATAACTAAAAATGAATTTTTAAAATTCAAATACATATATCTAAAACAAAACAAATATAGTAAAATATTAAAATTAATTTTTAAAAATATAATTTTAATTATAGAGTAGTATCAAATACAATATTCCCATTGGTTCACATAATGTAACTTATGTGTATTATTATATTGTTATTCTATATATTATCATAAATACCTATATTTAAGGCATTTAAAAAAAACTATTATTAAAATAATAGTTTTTTATTTAATATCAATATTAATTATTGGCTTCACTCAATATAATTTAATTTTTTTCTTTTTTCATTTCAACTGATTAAATCATAAATTTTCTATTGTAAATTTACTTTTATCCTTTATTAAATTATAAGTTTTATCTGAAATTAATATATTATTTCTAAATGCCCTTGTTAATCATTCAATTCTTGATGCAGTATTAACAATATCTCAAATTATTGTTATCTCCATTCTTTCTGATGATCATATTGTTCAAAGTATAACTTCTCATGAATTTATTCAAATTCAGATTGAAATTTTTTTTCAGATTTCTGAAATTTGAAATTTTTTTATAAAGTTTTGTATTTCTATTGCTGACTTAATTGCTAAGTCTGACTCTTCCCCATCAAACACAATCATTATACCATCTCATAAGAATTTGTCAACATATCATCAATTTCTCTTAATTACATCAACAATTCCCTCAAAATAAGTATTTAATAATGACAAAGATTTATCCGGTGATAATTTTTCAGTCATTGATGTAAATCATATAATATCTAAAAACATGACATTTAATTGCTTTTTAACAGAAAGACCTAAAGATATTTTATCTGTTCACATGTGCCCTATTTCTTTTAAAAATAACTCGGGAATAAATTTTATAAATACATTCTTAAGATCTTCATAATCCTTTGCAATTAAATTTTTACTAACATACATATTTTTAAACAACTTATATGTATCCTCATTTTCCTTGAATGATAATTTTTTTAAAAGAATATTTTTTATTTCGTAATTTCTTCATCATAACACAGATCCATTAAGAGTTTTCATATGCTCTTTTCAATCTGAAAATTCATTAATATATTCTTTATTTAAAATATAAAACAAAATAAACATTATAATATTTATAAAGAAAAATAATGCTTTATGTTGATATAAAACATTTGAAAAAAAGAAAAAACAATCAATTATTATAATTAATATAAAGAATAATTGATTAATTTTTAATATACTTTTTTTAATTTTTATTATTAAATTATTCATTTATTTTTAAGATTACTTAAACATGTTTTCATTGTATACATTCAATCAGAACCTCATGTTTCGATTGCAGAATTAATTTGATGAGTAACTCATTTTCTAACCATATTTGAAATAGTGCTATTATTTACAAGTAATTCAGTAGCTAACACTCTCCCCTTCCCATCTTTGGTCTTAATTAAGTCCTGCCAAACAACTCATACAAGTGATTCAGCTAATTGTGATTTAATTTGCTCTTTTTCATCTCAAGGAAACATATCAATAATACGTGAAATACTTCTAGCTGCACCAGATGTATGAAGAGTAGCAAGTACTAAATTTCAGGTTTCAGCTGCCCTTAATGCTAATTTAAAAGTTTCTAAATCTCTCATTTCTCAAAGCATTATTACATCTGAAGATTGTCTTAATGCATATTTTAAACCATTATCAAAAGATTTTGTATTTACTCAAACCTCTCTCTGTTCAACTAAAGATTTATTATTTTTGAATATAAACTCTACTGGATCCTCTACAGTAACAATATGTTTTGATGATTTTGAATTAATTGTATTAATTAATGTAGCTAAAGTTGTTGATTTTCAAGAACCAACACCTCATGTAACTAAAATTAATCCATTTTTTATATTTATTAAATCAAATAATTTTTCTGGTAATCATAATTCTTTTAATGATGGTAAAATATTTTTTATTGGTCTAAAAACAATTCAAATACCATTTTGTGTATGAAAAACATTTGCTCTATATCTGTTATATCATTTTAATTCAACAGAAAAATCAAGTTCTAATTTTTCTTGAAATACATTTTTTTGATTTTCATTCATTATCGAAGATATTTCTTTTGTTAATATTTCATTAGTAAGTTCTTCAAAATCATCAATATAAAAAATATCTCAATTTAATTTAAAACAAGGTTTCGCTCATGAGGTTAATATAATATCAGAAATTTTTTCATTTTCCACTGATTTTTTTAAAATTTCAGTTAAAAGCATATAAAAAAAGATTATTTAAATAATATATAATAAATTATACTATATTGTCTGGAAATTTACAAAAAAATGAGTACAATAATTATAAATTTAAATGTATAATTATATATTAATAATGAAAGGAAAAAAAGCTTTTTCATTAGTTGAGGTTATTATAGCAACAAGCATACTAACAATTGCAGTATTTTGAGTTTACAAATTAATCTGAGAAAATACAAAAATTATCAGTAACTCTTCTGATTTAATACAGGTTAATTCCCTATTTTCAGTACTAGAAGAATGTATAGAAAATCTTTGATTTAATAATCTTAAAAGCTCTAATGATATAAGTTATTTTTTTAATTTTTGAAATGATTTATCAGAATGTAATACATGAACTTTTGACACAGAAATAGATAATATTAATTATAAATTTTTATGAAATATAACTAATTCTTGATCAAATTTTATTGATTGGGAGTTAGAAATAACTTCAGAAAAAACAAGAACTATTACATGAAGTTATAAACAAATAAAATAAAAGAATACTAGATAATTTATATTTAGTATTCTTTTTTTAATATTTTAAAGCGTTAAAGCGAGTTCCCTTCGCTCAGACTTTGTTAAATATCAAATGTATTTTAGAAAATTTATTTTTTCTGTATCTGATAGTTCCGTTGAATTTGAAATTTTATTCAAAATAAAAGGATCTATTATTATTTTACTTTTTAACATTTTTTTTTATATTTATATTATAATAATTGTTATTAGGAGATGAAAAAGTAACAACTCCTCAGAAATAATTTAAGTATACATATATATTATCCCATATAAAAGATGTGTTGTCAAATATATAGTTTACTTTTTATAGATAATATGTATAATAATGTTAATTCTTTGAATTGATCCATGAACAACAACCACTGGTTATGCTCTAATTAAAAAGGAAAATAACAACTTTTCGCTTATTGATTATTGAATTTTAAAAACTACACCAAAAATACCACTTTCTGAGAAAATTTTAGAAATTTGAACAGATATTAGTGAAATAATAAATAATTTTAATCCTGATATAGTTTCAGTAGAAAAATTATTCTTTCAAACTAATTTAAAGACATGAATTGATGTAGCTCAAGCTAGATGAGTAGTTATTTACGAAATAATGAAAAAAAATAAAACTTTACTTGAATATACTCCTCTACAAGTAAAAAAAGCAATTACATGAAACTGAAAAGCAAACAAATTACAACTCCAAAATGCAATAAAAATGCTTTTTAATCTTGATTCAATACCTAAACCCGATGATGCAGCTGATGCTATTTGACTTGCATACATGTGATGATTAAATTCAAACAACATATAATTGATTAAAACATAAATAAATGATAAAATATACATAATTATCATTTTTTTATTAATATGAATTTTTTAAAGTACATTAAAAAAGATACTTTTAATGATATTAAGAGTATTGTGACAGAATTAGATAGACTCAATAAAAACGATGAATTACTTCAATCATCAGTAAAATTTTTGATGATAAAAACTGAAGAATTTAAGTCAAATTGAAAATTAGAAGATTATGAAATTGATTATATAAATAAGCAGATAATTTTCCATAAAAAACTTGCAATTATAAAAACAAAATACGAGCAAACAAAGTTAAAACTATCTATAAAATCAAGAGAAAGAATTGATGAATTATATGAAAATACAGAATGAACAACTATATGAAAAAATGAAATAAATTATTTGAAATGAAAAATTAAAACAGAAACCTTAAAAATAACTGATACTAAAATTTCAAATAATACGTATAGGGATTTTATTGAAACTAACATAAATATAAAATGGAAGAGTGAGACTATTTATGAAACCTGAGAAATAAAATTATTTTATGATTTATTTACTAAATATTATTTGGATTTATTAGAAGTTAGTTTTTCAGAAAAAGAATTACAGGATATGCATGAAATAAATAAGGAGAAATGATTAATTATATCAGATGATCACATAAAAAATATATTATATCAAATTTTTAATAATTTTTCAGAACAATTAATTAATTTTAATAACGACTTAATTATTCTTACTTGATGAAACAATATAGAAATAAAAATTTCAAGTATAAAAAGAAAAGTATCTCAGGATAGAATAAAAGAAGAACAAAAAGTAAAAAAGGAGTCTGAAAAAAAATTTAAAATTACAAAGATTGATAAAATTATAGCAGACTGAGATATTTACAAAAAAACTAAAAAAATATTTATACTAGAAGCACTCAAAGAAAAAATTATTACAAAGGATTATTTATTATTAACTTCAGAAAAGATTCCATGATTCAATTATATTGATTTCATGAATAATTACTGACTTTTCAGAAACAATAAGTAAAACATATCTGGATTTATTTTCAGAAAAAGTTATCTGAACGGTAGTAAAATTAGAATGAAAAGAAATAAAAATTACAAAGAATTTTATTGAAACACATAAAAATGATATATTAAATAATTTATTAGTTTTTAATAAAATTATTGTTTGAATTGAAAGTGAATGAATTAATCAAGATAATAAAAACTGAAGTTGAGCAAAGTGATATTTCCAATATAAAACAAATAATTGAGCAACCGATAGATCAAAGGCAGAATACGATTCATTTGAAACAGCCTTAAGGAGAAATTATAGATATTTATCATGAATTAATCCTGCTAAAATATGAAAAGAAAAGTTAAAAAAACATGCAAAAGTACCTGATTGGATAGTTGATGCTTATAATCATTGACACTTTGACCCAAAAGAGTTATCTGTAATTAAACAAAATAATATGTTTATTATTGATTTATTCGAAAATTGAAAAATTATTAGAAACTGAAAAAATAAACAATATAGGAACAGAATCAAGGACTATATGTGATTAGTTTGAATATGAAATCTTTGGTCTGTGGAAAAATTTTATAATTTATTTCATCATACAGCACCAGATAAAGCAACAAGAAGAAGAATGAGGTTTTATAAAAGAAAATATAGTAAAGAACTTAAGAGGCTTGATTAAGTATTAGTATGTAATTATAATTAAAAGCTTGATTTTTAATTATAATTACATACTCTTTTATTACACTAAAAAATATAAGGACCTAGCTTAATTAGAAGAGTGTTCGGATTCCGACCCCGAAAAGCGTAGGTGCAATTCCTACGGTCCTTGCCATTAATAGAAAAATAGAATGAAAAAATTAAAAAATTATTGATTTGATTGGGATGATAATGTTGTCCATATGCCAACAAAAATTTATTTATTAAAAGATTGAGAAAGAATTAGTGTTTCAACATCTGAATATGCTAAAATAAGAACAAAATTATGAAATAATTGATTTCAACTATTACCAAATGAAAACTCTTTTAGTGATTTCACTAAACAATGAGATGAACAATTTAAAATAGATTCACTAAATGCAAAATCAGGACCATCATGGATAGATTTTGTTAAATGTATTAATAGTGCAAGTGTATTTTCAATAATAACTGCTAGGTGACATACTAGACCAATAATCAAGAATACTATCAAAGAAATGATTAAAGCTAATCATAATGGAATTAATCGTAATTTATTATCAGAATTAATGTATTTTTTTCAACATCAAGCCAAAAAAAAGTGACAAGATATTGTATTAACTAAAAATAAAGATATTTTACTTGAACAATATTTGGATTTAGCAAAGTTTTATCCAGTATCAAATGAAAATGTAAATCAAGAATTATGAATTAATTGAACAGTTTTATCCCCAGAACTTGCAAAAAAACAAGCATTATTACATTTTATTAATCATGTAAGAATAACAACAAATAGCATTACACATAAAAAATTTTCACCGCTTATTTCAGTTGGTTTTTCAGACGATGATGAAGAAACAATAAAAAATATTAAAAATTTCATATTTAATGATAGATTTCAAGATGATATTCCGTTTCATTTATGGAGTACGTCTTCATGAAAAGTTGTAAGACATCATATTTATTAAAATTACTTGACATTTGATATATTTTACATATAGTTACATTATAAATATTTAATGTTTTATAATGAAAACAAATATGTTAAATAAAATCAAATCATCAATAACTAAAAAAATAAAAAATAAAGCTATTTTATGAATATCTTTATGAATTTTAGCTAATGTTTGAGTAATTTTATGATGAGTCAATAACGCTAAAGCTGATTTTTTATATGAAATAAAAAGTTGAGATAATTTAACAAGAATCTCAAAAATGTTTAATGTTAAAATAAATGATATACTAACATCTAATCCTTATATAAAAGATAAAAATATAATTTTTCCATGAAAATTTATTAATATTCCAGAAAAAGAAAATAATAAAATAAAAGAGTTAAAACCTAAAAAATATAAAGAAAAAAAGATTGTTAAAAAAAATGAAAAAGAAAAAATAAAACAATCAGAAAAAATTATATCAACAACTCACAAAAAAAGACCTGAGTGATATAGTGAAAAAGGAAATCCAAATCAAGTCTTTACACCTGAAATTAAAGATGAAATTATAAAAAGTAAAAGATTATTTTCTCCTTTTTTTGAATATTGAAACACTTATCATTCAAAAAAAATGAAAAAAATAATTAGTAAAAATATATCTAAAAAGAAAAAGAAAAATGAAGTAGTTTGATTATTTTTAAATGATAATGAGATTTATGGAAAAAGATATGCCATAAAAAAAATTCAAGAGATGTTTTTTGGAGCAAAAATAACAAATAAATATAATAAAATTTTTTCAAAGAGTTGATATAAAATAACTCCTAATCAAATACTTGAATTGTATTCTAAAACTGAGACAAGTTGATGAAATTATTATGATTATTTTATTCAAGCAAAAAATGAAAAAGATCCTAAAAAAAGAAAACAACTTCTAATTAAAGCTACAAAAAGAGCTATTTGATCAGCATGAGAAGTTTGAACTTATCAAATCACAGCTGATTGGTTATATGATACAGATAATCATTGATTAGATATTAAAGGAAATTTAGAAAAAAATACTAAGAAATTAAGAATCGATGTATATAACATATTCTTAAAATCAATTGATGATAATCTTGATGAAGATACTCTAAATAAAAGATTAACTAAATTTGATTTAAGGTTTTCTCATAATATATGAAATGTTGTAGTTGCATCATTTTATAAAATGTATAATAAATATAACACACCTTGATTATCAGAAGATGTAAAAATTAAACTATGTTTTACTGCTTTTAATAGATGAATATGATATGCAAATGATGTTCATAAATTATTACAAATCAATTATTCTGATTGAGCAAAATTATTAGATACTACAGATATAAATAAAAGAATGTGTTTTTTAAAATTAGCCTCTCTAGAAAATCATTTTAAATGAATTTCTTCTGTATAAAAAACCATGTATTGCAATGTAATACATGGTTTTTTATACAATTATTCAATGCTTCATTCTTTGAACATCAAAACTTTTTGAATAAATTAATCAATCATGTAAAAGTTTTATAGCTTTTTCCATATTTTCACTTTCAATTTTAAATACCATAGATCTATCCATAGTTCATGGAAAAACTTTTTCTATATTTATATCTCAACCTCATAAAATTGAAGCAGCTTTACCTAAAATTCATGTTTTAAGGTGTAATTTTTGTCAAATACAATAAATCAATGCTTTACTTTTCTCATAATTAATACAATCATCTCAATAATCCCCTTTTTCATTTAATGCTAACTTAATTTTATTAGAAAGATTTTCAAGCTTTTCATCAGAAAGTCATGAATCAATAGTGAAACTAATTTCAGTATTTGTAGGAGAGATTAAAACATCAGCTATAGTATATTCTTTAACTATTTTTAATATATCAGGTAATAATTCTATTAATTTATTTTTTCATATACTTATAGATAAAAAAATCACATCTTTTCTTCATCCAATATATTCAACTCAATTAGCTTCAGCATTTCAATTTTTATTAATTATTGTTCATTTTAATCAACCATATGAATCAAGTAAAAGAATATTAATTTCAGCATCAATTACTTCTTGTCTAAGTAAATGATTATGTAAAAGTCTAGTTTGAAATCATCTAGCTCAAATTATTTCTTTTGCAGTTAAATAATCAATAACTCAAATTAAATTAGTATTTAAGTCAACTATTCATGGATCTGCACTAACTAATCCTAGTACAGAATTTTGAACTTCAATAGTTACATCAAAAATATTAGATAAACCAACTGCTATTAACAATGATGTTAAATACTGAGTTCATTCTCAAAATATATCCTCAATTCATTTTTTAAATCATGGAATATTTCATCAAATTATAGGTATTTTTTCTTATCAAGAATAGAGAGTGTTCTTTTTGAGATTTCCTTAGATAAAGCTGAAAATATTTCAGGTTCATCGAAAAAAACATATATTCAATCAATTATTCAAGTAAAATCCAATGTTTCAGCCATTAAACCCTTAATACCCAAATCTTCAATCACTTTTTCTTGAACATATGCTGATGAAGGCACTGCAGGGGTTACAATTACCTGATTAATTCACATATTAAAATAATCCAAAACACCCTGAGAATTCACAACTAAATCTCAAGTATTTTTTTCTCACAACATTTTAACCCTCATTTGATTTAACATATTCCCTAAATAAAAAATTTAAATATTTTTTATAAAATACAGAATATTTTTATTATGTCAAATGAGAAAAAATACTTTTTTAATCTTTAATACAACGAACATTATGACCAACAGTTTTACTTGTTAATTCTCTACTTAAAGTAGAATAATCCCAGAAAAAATATCTATGATATGCATCTCATCAAACCTCAGTGCTTGACCATAAATAAACACTAAATCAACGTTGATTAAAGGTATTACCATCAGAATATCTAAATCAAGAAAGAGGTATTTTTAGCTTTCATGCTAAATTTAATGTAGAATAGTTTTTCCATCATTCTCAGTCACATTCCCGACCATCAATTGTTCTACAACCACTTCAATTCTCTGTTCAATCAAACAAATATTCTTCAGCGTATTCCCATTCACTTTCACTTGGAACATGATATCATGTAGGACATGCAGATGCTGAATTATCCCATGTATAAAATTTTCACCAAATATTTGCAACTTCCTGATCTCAATGAGTATTTGTTCATGAAAACCATGTATTTGCTTTTGTATCAGATGCCATTGTTACATCTCATTTGGTACATACATAATCTTCATTTCAATCATAATCATGACAAAATCCATTCTCAATTACTGCACCATATGTAGAAGTTCAAATATCTATATCTCTTTGTCAAAATTCAAATCAAGTTCATGTAGTAGAATTACATCATGCCCATTGTTGAATTCAAATAATAACATCAGGTAAATCACAACTATTATCAATATATCTCCAATCAACATGGTTAGCTGAACAATTTGTATTTGATCATCAATCAGTTCATTCACAATACCAATCAAATGTATTTCATATTCAATTATCAACTAATCATCATGATGCTCAATAAATACAAAAATTAGATGGTTCAGAAAATAAATTACCTCAATCGTCTGATCAACAAATTCAATCATTTAATACTTTAATTGTAGAATCCTCTAATACAATAGAATTAGCCAATTCTGCCAAATCTTTTAATGAATTTTTACTTAAAATTAAATTTATTGTATGATTCCCTACTAATGATGATCACGTATAAGCATTCTGCATAACATTCATAACTTCCATTTTGTCATTATTCGATGAATCTGGTGAAATACTTCATGTATATACTGATAAATTTAAGCTTGATAATGCTCATGTATTGGAAACTATATTTCAATAATCAGGTACATTATCTCATCATGAAACAATTTGTGAAGAAATATTTGTAGCATTTAAGGTTAATTGAGCTCAATTTACTTCTGTATTTATTATACTTGGTACTGGAACAATATAATTTGGTGATTTTATAAATACTCAATTATATGTTCAATCAATTCTTGGAGTTACTTGAAGATTTGCAGCATATGTTTGATAAGTTAATTGTGCTAAATCTCATTCTAACAATGCTAATATTTCAAACTCATTTTTTTTATTTGAAACTGAAAATATATATCTTTTACTTGTTAATGGATCTGTTGGTACTTCACTTAAATTTCTTGATAATTGTGATACAACATTTGTTCAAAAAAATCATTGATACCGAAGAGTATCAGTATCATACACTACTGACTGATTATCATCTGGTAATGGATACCTGTTTGAATCCATTAAAAATAACTCTAATGATGTCTTTATTTTACTCACATCACTAATTCTAACACTATCCCTACTTGATTTACTATATCATTGTAGAGATATAAAAGCTATTGTTCAGAGGATTGCTATTATTGTAATTGATACTATTAGTTCAATTAGTGTGAAAGCATAATTAGCTTTTTTCATTTTGAACAATTATAATATAAAAATTTAATATTTTAATTTCAATATGGTGCAGTTGGTGGAGTAAAATTCTCTGTCCATCTTGCTATTCATTTTGATATATGTATTTCATCAAGATATCATTTAAACATATAAGCTCATATGATATCTTTATCTGTTCATATAAATAAATTTCATGAATTTGAAATATTTTCAGAAAAAGTTTGAGTGGTTCATATCTGAGTTCAATTTATAAAAACTTTTAAAGAAGTTCATGATCTTACAGTAGCTAAATGATACCAAGTGTTATCTGAAGGAGTAAAAGGAAAATTGTATGCAATGCTTTCCAAAGTAACTACAATATTATTTGTAACAGCATTATATAAAACATAATTATATTTAGATGTATCTGAATTGTAGTGTGTCCAAAAAACTGGATAATTAGTTACATCATGCACAGGTAAATTAAACCAAAAATCAGTTGTAAAATCTCATGTTCAGAAATTAAAATCACTACTTGCTGGTATTTCTAAATAATCTCAAGTTCAATCAAAATACATACTTGTTGTTCAAAACTTTGGTCAAGATAAAGTAGCAAGTCATATAAGAATATTTGAAAAATTATCTCAATGATACCACATTTTATATGTTCCATCTGATTCTTTTATTAACGTAGGACTAGCAACGTAAGCATCGTCCCATGAACCTCATGAACCTAAATCTAAAACTGGATTACTTCAATACCTACTCCATGTTGTTCAATCGCTTGAAGTTGCATATCATATACGTACATTTGCTCCATCATTTCCACCATAAAACATATTATACGTTCAATCAGAATTTTTAATTATACTTGGAGCAGTAACATGAAGATCGTCCCATGAACCTCATGAACCTAAATCTAAAACTGGATTACTTCAATATTTACTCCACGTTATTCAATCACTTGAAGTTGCATATCATATACGATAACTTGATCAATCATGCCCAGTATACCACATCTTATATGTCCCATCTATTTCTTTAAATACGCTTGGAAAACCAATATGAGCATCGTCCCATGAGCCTCATGAACCTAAGTCTAAAACTGGATTACTTCAATATTTACTCCACGTTATTCAATCACTTGAAGTTG
>CAZGNU010000021.1:19797-24474 GCA_964527325.1 uncultured Candidatus Peribacteria bacterium
CATATCATATACGATAACTTGATCAATCATATCCCGTAAACCACATTTTATATGTCCCATCAGAATCCTTTAAAACACCTGGAAAACCAACATACTCATCATCCCATGAACCTCATACCCCTAAATTTAATACAGGATTACTTCAATATTTTTTCCATGGAAAATTTAAAATATTATTATGAACAACATTTCAATTTGCTGCAATATTATGTGCTGAACTACTTCATTCTGAACTATCTGTAAAAGTTGTACTTCCATTAGTAGTATCACTATGAACCAATAATTTAGTAAATTCATCATTACCTATTGGACCTCAGCTTGAAGAAGAACTAGAAGAAGATGATGAACTTGAACCTGAAACACTTGCTCATAAATTATTATTCACAAATACTCATGCTAGATTTATTGCAGCTGTACTTCATGTTGAAAAATCTGTGATTGCTAATATCTCATTAATTGCATTATTATCTGTAATTATTGTTCAAGAATATGCTGTTTTTAGTCATTCTAACATTGATAGTCTGTGTGTTGGATCTGTTCATGTTAGGTCTGATAGACTTCATGAGTAGGCTATGTAGTTTGATGAATCTACAAATGATAGTGATCATCATCATTGGTGATCATAGTTGCTTCAGCTATAGCTAAATGGTAGATTTTTGTATCACGTATATACAAATGATCAACTTGCTATTATATTTTCTATTGTTACTTCTCATGATGATATAATTGAAGGTACTGCCAGTACGAATGTTTTTCAAGCATCAAATGCTTTTAGAATTTTTCAATTAAAATTTCATGTAACCTTAGCTAATGCAGTTTTTGTTGCTGCATTTGTTTCTGTTATATTATTTAATCAAAATCAATCTTCTTCCATTAATCAGGCTAATTCATATTCTTGTTTTGTATTTATTACTGAGTATGTATATTCTTTATCTATTAGAGGATCTTTTGGTATTTTATCTAGTCTAGATACACTTGTAAAAGTTGTTTGTCAAAATATTCATTGCGTCCATATCATTCATCAGCTAAATGTTATATCTATTCCATCTGTTGTAACTGGATATTTTCAGGCATCCAGACTAAAAAATTCTAGTGCTGTTTTTATTTTTGACATATCACTTACTCTTACACTATTTCTTGATGATTTAGAATATCATTGGAGTGAAATAAAAGCTATTGTTCACAGGATTGCTAGGATTGTGATTACTACTATTAATTCTACTAGTGTGAATGCTTTTTTAGTATTTTTAAACATATATTATTTGTAATTAAATAAATTAGTAGTAGTATAATTGTAATTACTAAATTAGCTAATTTTTTTAGTAACTTTAGCTTTACAATATAGTGCAAATATTGTATAAATATTATGTATAAAATATATGCAAAAAACAGCAATTTTTGGATGAGCCTTTAATCCTCCGACATTAGGTCATATTCATATTATAAAACAAGTATTTTTAAATTCAAATATTGAAAAAATTATAATAGCTCCAGATTGATTAAGGCTTGATAAAAATTATAATATTTCTGAAAAATATAGAGAAAATTTAATAAATATATTTGTTAGTGAATTAAAAAATGATTGATTTAATATAGAATTAGATAACTATTTTCTAAAATGAAAAAATAAAACAGATACTACTACTTATGAAGTAGATAAATATTTCATAAATAAACTATGATTACAGCCTTTTCATGTATTCTGAACGGATGTATCATGATGAATTAAAGATTGGTCATGAAATCCAGATAAATATATTCAAAAAAAAATGAAAAAAATATTTATTCCAAGATTATGAGAAAAATTTAATGATTTTGACTTAGAAAATTATGAATTATTAAAAACAGATTCGCAATCAGATATTTCAAGTACAAAAGTAAGAAATAATATTAAAAATAATAATAAAATTAGTGAATTAGTTAGTCAAAATATTCAAGAATATATAATTCAAAATAATCTATATAAATAAAAGTGAAACACCTAAAACTAAATCTAAAATCTCTTGAATTCGACTGAGAAGTAATACTAAAAGATATTGACTTAACTTTAAATAGGACAGATAAAATATCTATAGTTTGATCAAATTGAGCATGAAAAACAACTCTTTTGAAGGTTTTAACGTGAGAAATAAAAAACTTTACTTGAAGCCTAGATAATATTTGAAATCTAACACTTTGATATTTGCACCAAATATATTCTGATGATGAAAATAAACTTGTTAGAGAAGAATTTAAAGATTGATTTAAAGATATTATTATAAAAGAAAAAGAGATAGAAAAAGCTGAAGAAATAATGAACAAAAACCCTAATAATATCAAATTAATAGAAGAATACACTTCCCTTTTAGAGCAATTTAATAATATCGGATGACATGATTATAATAATAAAATTCATAATATAGCTAGCTGAATATGAATTCTTGATTTATTGCCTAAAAAACTATCTGAAGTTAGTTGATGACAAAGAACAAAAATAGCTCTAGCAAAAGTATTACTTCAATCTCCAGATATACTTTTTTTAGATGAACCTACAAACTTTATTGATATGTGATCAGTTGAATGGCTTGAATCATTTCTACAGAATAAACGGACAGGATGATATGTAATTATTTCTCATGATAGAGAATTTTTAGATAAAACATGTAATAAAACCTATGAAGTACAACCAGGAAGATGATTAACTTATTATCATACAAATTATTCAAACTACCTAAAAGAAAGATACAGAATTGAAAAGAAAAAAATAGAAAATTATAAAAGAGAGGAAGAATTCATAGAAAAAGAAGAAAAGCTAATAAATAGGTTTAGAGCAGGTTCAAGAGCGGGTTGGGCAAAATCAAGAGAAAAAAGTTTAGAAAAAAGAGAAAAAATAGATCCTCCACATATACCTAAAAAACCTAAATTTTTCTTTGAATTTTCATGAGACCTACCTGAAAAAGTACTATATTTCAAAGAATGTTTTATTTGAAGACAAGATCCTTTGTTTTTCATTTCAGAACTACATTTATATAAAAAACAAAGAATTTGAATTGTTTGAGAAAACTGAGTTTGAAAATCAACATTCATAAAAACTATTATGAGGAAGTTAGATGTACTTGATTGATTATATAGTAGATGAAAAGCTGTGAAAATATGATATTACTCGCAAATGCATGAAGAATTACATAAAGACAAAACTATTAGACAAAACTTTGAACTTAATGGTTTTCATTACCCAGATCAACACTTAATCTGATTACTAAATCACTATTTATTTAATAAAAATGATTTAGATAAAAAAGTTTCAGAATTATCAGGAGGACAAACTTCAAAACTATTATTTGCTATTTTAGGTCAAAAAGAATGTAATTTACTTATATTAGATGAACCAACTAATCACTTAGATTATGATACTAGAGAAGCTCTTGAAACAGAATTAACAAACTTCAAATGATCAATACTATTTATTTCTCATGACAGATATTTTGTAAATAAATTAGCTACAAATATATGGTTCATAAATGAGTGAGAATTAAGTGTTAGTTACTGAAATTATGAAGATTACAAATTCAAACTTGAAAATAATATAGAAATGGATATAAATATTTTCGATGAAGAAGCTGAGTTAAATATGGTTTTAGAAGATAAGTTATGAGAGAGGAAGTTTAAAAAGTTGAAGGATAAGTTTAGTGGAAAACATAAAAGGAAAAGAAAAAAATAATTATAATTTAATAACAAACAAAAAAATGATAGATATAAAAGTAATATGACATAAAATTCCTGATACTGATAGTGTGTTATCAGCAATATTATTAGCTGATTATTTAAATAAAAAATGAATATACAATGCTATACCATATATTCAAGGAAAACTAAATAATGAAACTAAATATTTGCTTAATTCATTGGATATTGAAACACCTGAAATTGCTACGCATTTTGAAAAATGAACTACTATAGCATTAGTTGATCATAATGAAAAATTTCAATCATTAGATAATCTAGAAGAATTAAATGTAGAATATTTAGTTGACCATCATAGTGTTGATTTTAAAACTCCGGCACCAGTAAATATTAGAATGGAAAAACTATGCTCTACCTGTTCTGTTTTATATAAAATGTATATTGAATCATGATTTGAAATAGATAAAAAAACCGCAAAAATAATGCTTGCCTGAGTTCTATCTGATAGCTTATTATTCAAGTCAGCTACAACTACAAAAGAGGATGTTGATATTGCAGAAAAATTAAAAGATATTTCAGGTGTTCCAAGTTGTGATGATTTTGCAATGCCTATGTTTAATGCAAAATCAGATTTATGAGATATTAGTATAGAAGAATTAATAAAATCTGATTACAAAGAATTTGATTTTAACTGAACAAAAGCATGAATTTGAACACTTGAAACAACAAATCCAGACTATGCTTTAAATAAAAAAGAAGAAATAGTAAAATGATTACAAAAAATCAAAGAAAAAGACTGACTAGATTTTATTATGTTATCAGTAGTAGATATTATTTGAGAGAATAATACTTCTATAGTACTTGAATGAAAAGATTCAGAAATTATTGAAAAAGTATTTGGTTGAATTGTTGAAAATAATTTAATAGATTTATGAAATAAATTATCAAGAAAAAAACAAATAGTACCTGATTTAATTAGTTATTATAAATAAAAACGGCTCTTTTTTTCGTAGC